>DATGCJ010000238.1:0-25060 GCA_035312025.1 Halanaerobiales bacterium
CTTATCCAACTCAAAGTGTACATGTTTATGATAATGCGGATGACAGTGATATTCAGCCCGTTGAGAGGATAAAGGAGGAAGAAAATAATGAGTGAAAATAAAGAAAAGTTTCCTGTTAATAAAACCGAAAAAGAATGGAAAGAGATTTTAACCAAGCGAGAATTTTTGGTATTAAGAAAGGGTAAAACAGATCCCCCCTATAAAAATGAGTATTATCATTTTGATGAGAATGGTATATTTAAATGTGCAGCCTGTGATAACGAGCTTTTTGATTCTGAAGATAAATATGATTCGGGTTCCGGTTGGCCCAGTTTTATCAGGCCGATTAGAGAGGCTGCGGTCGATTACCGAGATGACTATAAACTGTCTCACAAAAGAACCGAAGTAATCTGCAGTCAATGTGGAAGTCATTTGGGACATCGTTTTGAAGACGGCCCTGAACCGACCGGTTTTAGGTTTTGTATTAATTCAACATCACTTAATTTTGAAGAACGTAAATAGTTTGTAAAATATAAACTTGACTAAAATACTCGGATATCATATAATAGCATCAGCATAGATGCTGTTCCTTAAAAACTAAATAAAAGGAAGGTGTAAAAATGGAATATTTATATGGACCTGTTCCCTCCAGAAGACTGGGATTATCACTCGGTATTGATCTTATCCCATATAAGATCTGTTCTTTTAACTGTATTTATTGTGAATGTGGAGAAACTACTAATCTTACAAGTACTAGAAAAGAATTCAAACCTGTAGATAAAATTATTGCAGAACTAGATGAATACCTACAAGATGATCCCGAATTAGATTATATTACTTTTTCTGGTTCAGGGGAGCCAACCCTATATTTACATATAGGAAAAATTATTGATTTTTTAAAAGAAAACTATCCGAAATACGATACCGCCCTTTTAACAAACAGCAGCCTATTATCGCATAAAGAAATTAGAGAAGAATTAAAAAATCTTGATTTAATTGTCCCTTCTTTAGATTCTGTGATAGAAGAAAATTATCAAAAGATCAACAGACCTCATCAAGATATTAAACTTACAGATATCATAGATGGTTTAATTAAGTTAAGAGAAGAATTTTCAGGTAAAATATTTTTGGAAGTTTTTATTGTACCCGGCATAAATGATAATGAAGAAGAGTACCATAAATTTAAAGAGGTTATTGAAAAGATTAAGCCCGACAGGGTTCAACTTAATACCCTTGATAGACCGGGTACGGAAGATTGGGTAGAACCAGCTTTAGAAAAAGATTTAAATAAAGCGGTTAATATAATAGGTAAGAAGGCTGAAATAATTGGTAAGTATTCACCCACTAAAAAGAAAAAAGGCATGAGTCATGCTGTTAAAAAAAGAATAGTGGAAACTATCAGAGTAAGGCCATGTACTGTAAAAGATCTATCAGAAATTTTAGACCTACATGTGAATGAAGTAAATAAATACTTAAGAGAAATTGATAAGGAATATAATTTAAAGATGAAAGAACAGACCAGGGGAAGGTTTTACTTTCTGAGTAAGGAGGAATAATCATGGCTAATCAAATAAAAGTAGACTGTGTAGGAGAAAACTGTCCAGTACCTCTAGTAGAAACCCGCAAAGCAATCCGTAAAGCGGAGGAAGGTGACATAATAACGGTCACCGGTGATCACTCTGCTTCTAAAAAGGAGATTCCAATGGCTGTTGATTCTATGGGTTTAGAATTGCTGTCTGTTGAAGATAAAAATGACCATTGGGAAATAAAAATTAAGGTATAGAGGTGTAAAATATGGAAGATAAGGCCACTTTAATTATAGAAAGTGGAGATTATGATAAGTTATACAGTGCCTTTATTATAGGTAATGGAGCATTATCAATGGGCATGGATGTTTCTATGTATTTTACATTTTGGGGCCTTGAAAGGCTGAAAAAAGGGCAACTTGATAAAGGTCCTCTTTCTAAGATGAATTTTTTGGGCCTTGGTAAATTATATATGAAATGGAAGATGAAAAAAGCGAATGTCCGCCCACTGGAAGATATGTTACAGGATTATGTGGAATTAGGTGGTAAGATATTTGCCTGTGATATGACTATAGATATAATGGGAATTAATAAAGAAGAATTAAGGGATGAAGTTATTACTGAATACTGTGCTGTGGGAACTTATATTAAAGAAGCCAGGGATTCAGAAATAACTTTATATATATAAAAATTGAGGTGATTTGATGAATAAGGATATGGTTTATCTTGACAACTCGGCTGTTACTAGAATTGATGAAAAAGTATTAGAAGCTATGAAACCTTACTTTTTTGACACTTATGCGGTGGCAACTTCTGAGTTCGCCTATACAATGGGTATTGAGGCCAAAGAAGCTTTAGAAGAGGCAAGAGCAACAATAGCTGATTCCTTACAGGCCGATCCTGAGGAGTTAATATTTACATCGGGTGCTACGGAATCCAATAACTTAGCATTAAAAGGCGTAATGTACAACCAAAAAGAAAAAGGACACTTGATAGTGGCTGATATTGAAGATTTTTCAGTTCTAAATTCAGCCAAAAAATTAGAAAAACAGGGTTATGAAGTTAGTTATATTAGTGTGGATGGGAAAGGTAAAGTTAATATAGAAGAATTAAAGGATAGCATTAGAGAAGATACTGTATTAGTATCTATTCAACATGCCAACCAGGAAATTGGTACTGTCCAAAATATTAAAGAAATAGCCGATTATCTTAAAGAAAAGGATATCCTATTTCATACTGATGCAACTCATACCTTTAAAAGGATCCCTATCGACACCAGAGAAATACCAGTTGATCTCGTAACCATTTCTGCTCATACTATCCATGGACCGAGGGGTATTGGGGCACTTTATAAAAGAAAAGGTGTTAAATTAACCAAAATTATGGATGGTGGATTTCAGGAAAATGATTTAAGAGCGGGACTGGAAAATATTCCCTCAGCTGTAGGTTTTGCTAAAGCTGTTGAATTGGTAACAGAAGAAGAAAACGAAAAGATTAAATCTTTAAGAGATAGATTGATAAATAAAGTAGAAGAAGAGATTGAAGATGTGACATTAAATGGTGCGAGAGAAGACAGAGTTCCTCAGAATGCAAATATCACTTTTCATTATGTAGAAGGTGAATCAATTACCCTCCACTTAGACATGAGGGGATTTGCAGTAAGTACAGGTTCTGCTTGTTTTAGTAAATCACTGGAAGCTAGCCATGTAATACTTGGTATAGGTGGGGACCATGAAAGGGCCCACGGTTCAATCAGATTTACTTTCAGCAGATATAATACTGAGGAAGACGTAGATAAAATTGTGGAAGCGGTAAAAGATGTTGTTGAAAATTTAAGAGAAATTAGTCCATTAGGTAAGAAAGGAAGTGAATAATAATGAGTTCTCCCTATAGTGATAAGGTTATAGAATATTTTCAAAATCCCAAAAATGTAGGTGAATTAGAAGATCCCGATGGTATTGCAAAAGAAGGTTCGCCTGCCTGTGGTGATATGGTACAACTTCATCTTAAAGTTGATGAAGATACTCAGAAAATTACGGATATTAAATTCCGATCATATGGATGTGCTTCTAATATAGCAACAGGTTCTATTATTACAGAGATGGCCAAGGGTAGTACGATTGAAAAAGCAAAAGATATTACCTGGCAGCAGGCTGCTGATGAATTAGGTGGTTTGCCTGCGGTTAAAAACCACTGTTCTGTATTGGCCGTTGATGCCTTAAAAGAAGCTATACGAGATTATGAAGAAAAACATGGTTTGGTTAAAGAAAGAGTTCCTACTACCTTAGAAGTAGTAAAAGAAAGACTAAAACACGTGATGAATCCCATTCATGGACTTGATGTTTTAAAAACTAATTTAATAGAAGATATAGAGATAGATGATAAAACAATTACAGTACAAGTAGATCTGGCTGAGGATCATCAGTTCGCGCCAGTTGTAAAAGAGGACATCAAAGAAAAATTGGAGCCGCGTTGGGATATCGAAGAAGTTATAGTTAAATATAAAGAATAAAGCAAGAATTGCCCGGGTAGCCGGGCAATTCTTTTATCAAAAAGTTTAATTAATATTTAAAAAATCCTTATTATATATTAAGATGATAGATAGAAAGACATATAATTGGAGGTGACTGTTATTAATCTGGAAAAAACTAAAGAAGATGTTAAATCATTAGCTAGAGAAGTAGGTAGCTATCAGTTAAAGAAATTAGATCAAAAATTAAATGTATCGCAAAAATCAACCTATTTGGATTTAGTTTCAGAAGTAGATAAAAAGGCGGAAGAAAAAATAGTAAACTGGATAGAAAGTAATTTTCCTGAACATAGTATTTTAGCAGAAGAAAGCGGGACTTCTGATAAAGAGTCTAAATATAAATGGGTAATTGATCCTTTAGATGGAACTACCAACTATGTTCATGGTTTTCCCATTTTTTCAATTTCCATAGCTTTAATGGAAAATGAAACTCCCGTTTTAGGAGTTATTTATATACCTTATTTAAAAGAAATGTATACAGCTGTAAATAATAAGGGGGCATATTTAAATGGTAAACCTCTTAAAATAAGTAAAAAAAGTGATCTTAAAGAAAGTCTTTTAGTTACCGGGTTTCCTTACAATCTGACCGAAGATGAATATAATAATATTAATATCTTTAGTACTCTCTTGTTAAAAGCAAGAGGTATTAGAAGAATTGGTAGTGCCGCCTATGATTTAGCCTGTGTAGCAGCTGGTAAGTTAGATGCATTTTGGGAATTAAAACTAAGCCCCTGGGATGTGAAGGCCGGCATAGTAATAATAAAAGAAGCAGGTGGGAAGGTTATAGAAACTGATTATCACGGACATTATTTAATAGTAGCTGGCCCGGCAGAACTAACAGATAAGCTTTATGAAGAGATTAGAAAAGTTCATAATTAAATAATAGTCTAAATAAAGAAAAAACAAAAAAGGAGAGCTTTTAAAAGCTCTCCTTTGATATTTAATATTTATTTTATTTTAAGCAGATCTTTCTTTTCGATAGCTTACCGGTTTCTTTGAGATATTTTTAAGCCACGGTATTAGATAGTAATCAAGACCAAAGGCTTTACCTGCACCGGCAAGTAGTGTTATGGAAATCAAGAGTATCCAGAGCGGTTCCCAGATACCGGCTGATGAGCCAATTGCTCCGATAACAAAGTTGATACTCATTCCGATTGAAACTAAGGCGAATAGGAATGTTAAGAAACCAGCTATTAAAGCCAGTCCGGTAACTAGTTCAGTAACCACCAGTATTTTTTGGAAAAAGACCTGATTGGGTACAACAAATGTTTCCATTAAGTCAATATAGAACTGTGGTGTACCAGCACTCCAGAGATAAGATGAAGCGCCTGATACTAGGAACTCTTCTGAACCAAATAACCAACCTTTGTTAATCTTATCTATACCTGACAATAAGAACCTTAGACCAACAAATATTCTTAAAAATGCCAGCCAATAGGTTCCGGATTTTTTCATCATATGTCTTACCAGCATACCAATACCTCCTCGTGTATCTTTAAATTGATGTTCTATATAATCGCCTATTAAACTGAATCCGCCGATTCCAAATAAATAATGCATGTTAATAAAGTGTTTCATAAACATTGCCCAAAAACCTTTAAGGGCAATTGTAAAATCACCAAATGGTTTGAGTTCAGCCACACCATAGTTGGCCCCAACTGAAACCATAAGTCCGTGCATATTAGGTTCAAAAACTTCTAATGACTTGTTTTTCATTTTTGCTTCAATATTTTCTGCAACACATTCCCCACCCTGAACTGCGGCCTCAACCAATTGAGGTAAGGGGCGTTCGCGGTCATGTGTAAACAGAGCATTATCTCCAATTGCATAAACATTATCATATTTGGTGGTTTGTAGGTACTTATCGACTTTAATCCGGTTATCTCTACTTAATTCAAGATCGGTTTTTTTCAGGATCTCTTTACCTTTAACTCCACCTGTCCAGATTACTGTATTGGAATCAATTCTTTTCCTTACATCAGTATCTTTGCCTGTTTTGCTTATTTCAATATAATCTTTTGTTACATTACAAATTGCGTAACCATCAATTATTTCCACATTTAGTTCCTCACTAAGATAATCTTCTGCGAAGTCACACTGCTCATCACAGAGGACAGGTAAAATTCTTTCTAAGGCCTCGACTACTATTAAATTAACTTCGCTTCTAGAGATATCATAGGTATAACATAGATCATCAAACCATTCAGCTAATTCACCAGCTGTTTCAATACCGGTAAATCCGCCACCACCGATCACAAAGGTAAGCATCTTTTTCCGTTTTTCAAGGTCTGATTCATTGGCTGCTAGTTTGAACATATTTCTTACATGTTCTCTTAATTCTACAGCATCATCTTCTGACCAAAGTGTATATGAATTGTGTTCCATACCTGGTATATTATAAAAAGTAGGTTCACTACCTACACCCAGGATTAAATGGTCATATTCATATTCCTGGTCGCTAGAAGCAATTTTATTATTTGCCAGGTCGAAGTCAATAATTTTATCTTTTATTACATTAACTTTAGTATTTTCAAAGAGCTGGTCTAAAGAAATTTCAACTCCGCTTTTATCGACCCTGTTTCCAGCAACTTCGTGTAACTCGGTTAGTAAGATATGTTTATCACGGTCATTGATAAGATCGATTTGGACATCTGGATCTTCACGAAATTTTTTGTTCAGATTTTTTGCTGCTTCTATACCGGCATATCCTGCCCCGAGTATTACTATTCGCTTGCTCATATAATCCCCCTTTACTTAATATTATGATTTGTTTTGTGAATTGAAATACATATTTAAATATATAATTCACAATAGATTTTATTGGTTTATATCTTTTCTCAATTTAAATAATAACTTATTTACTAAGGATTTTCAAGAAAAACCTGAGTTTTTTTATAATAATTCTAGATATAATTTGCATTTTAAGAAATTATTAATTATAATATATTACAGAATTAAAAAAGGAGGGATGGCTGTGAGAAAAATCACAAAAAAATCAATCTTATCTTTAATTGCAGTATTTGTATTAGTAGCAGCTTTTTCAGGGGGGGCAGCAGCACAAGATTTCAATGATGGAGAATATGTAGGATATGTTCCAGGCGACCATGGTGATATAGTAATTGAAGTCAAAGTTAATTTTGGCGAAATTACTGGAGTAGAAATTTTAAATAATTTAAAAACTACTCAGTATCCACATGAACCTGCCCGTGAATACTTTATCAACTTTCCTTCTGCGGTAATCAGAAACCAAGGAACAGAAGGTATTGACGCAGTTTCAGGTGCTACTGGCTCACATAATTCTTATACAGAAGCTGTAGATATGGCTCTAAGTATTGCGAGAGGAAACTATGATGGTAATACTTACTACGGTGTAAGTAGAGATTATGCACACGGACATTACTTAGTAGAAGCTGTAATTGAAGGAGAAGAAATTAAAGATGTCAGTATAATTACAGCTAAGAATCCAGAAGAAGAAGCACTAGTTGGTCCAAAGAAGCCTGGTGAATATGACTATGAACCTGCTGTAGAAACTTTTCAAAAATGGGCTGATATGGTTGTAGAAAATCAATCAGTTAATGTAGATGTAGTTTCTGGAGCAACTCATACAGACCATGGTTTAAATGGTGCTTTAGCTCAATGCTTAACTCAAGCTGGTTTAAATCCCGATGATTACAAATAATTTTAGATGTTAGATTAATATTATATAAGCAAGGGCCCTTCTTAAGGGCTCTTGTTTATAGTATATAAATAAAGTTAAATAAGGTTGTAGATAAAAATGAATTATAAAAGATTTTTGGTTGCAATTATAATTTTAATAATAATAATAGGCGGTATGTATTTTATTGGAAATAATAATCCGGGTAATCGAAATAATACGATTGAACCAAATGGTGATGTAAATAACAAGGTTGAAGTAACAAAAACAGATGGTTCAGAATTTTTAATGGATACCCTTGTCAGATTAAGGATTCATGATGAACAGCCCCAGCAGATATTAGATGAAACATTTAACAAATTGCGGTATCTGGAAAATATATTTAGTAAAACTATTACTGAAAGTGATGTTTCCAAAATCAATTCTAATGCCGGTCAAAAAGCAGTAGAAGTTAGTGATGATACGTATAAATTGTTAGAAGAATCTTATCAGTTTGCAGAAAAAACTAATGGTGTTTTCGATCCCACGATTGGTCCTTTAGTTTCTTTGTGGGGAATAGGTACAGAAGATCAACAGGTTCCTACTGAAGAAGAAATTCAAAACACATTAAAAAAAGTTGATTATAGAAAGCTAGAACTTAGAGATGACAATAAGGTGTTTTTAAAAGAGGAAGGTATGTCTATTGATTTAGGTGCGATTGCAAAGGGTTTTGCAGCTGATTATGTCTTAAATTATTTTAATGAAAAAGATGTAGATAGTGCTTTTATCAATATGGGAGGGAATGTCTCTGTTCATAGAGATAAAACAGATGATACTTTATGGAGTATCGGAATTCAGGACCCTGACCAGACCCGGGGTAGTATTATAGCAGCGGTTGAAGGAGAAGATATGTCTGTAGTTACTTCCGGTAATTATGAAAGATATTTTACAAAAGATGGAATTAGATACCATCATATACTTAATCCGGAAACCGGTTACCCCGCCCGCGAGGGAATAATAAGTTCAACCGTTATTTCTAATAATTCTAGTTATGCAGATGCTTTATCAACCTCTTTTTATATTTTAGGAATAGAGAAATCATTTGAAATTGCAAAATCAATGGAAGATATTAATATCGTGTTAGTTACCGAAGATAATAAAGCTTACGTAAGTAAAGAACTCAAAGACCGCATTAGATTTACAACCGAAGAACTGGAAGTTATATATAGATAATTTCAAAGTGAAAATGTAGGTGATTAAGATGTTTTGGGATCAATACCCCGATTTTGCTGAAGAACTAAATAGTTTTGAAAAATATTTTCGCAATCAATTATCCAGTAGTAATGAGTTGATAACTGAGGAAATCAAAAGATTAGCTGAAGCAGGTGGTAAAAGAGTAAGGCCTGCTTTATTAATCTCAGTAGCTCATCTGGGTGAATACAAACAAGACAGGATTTGGCCGATGGCTGCTGCCATAGAGATGATCCATCTTGCTACTTTAATACATGATGATGTGATAGATAAGTCATCTTTACGGAGAGGTGTCAAAACTACCCACCAGAAATATACCAATAAAACGGCTATCTTTATGGGGGATTATCTATTTGCTCTTTCCATGCAGATTATATTAGAAGAATTCGGTAATGAAAAAATAGACGGGGCCTTATTAAGACAGATGAAAAATACGATAAAGAGTATCAAAAGTCTCTGTGAAGGGGAAGTATCCCAATTCCAAAGGCAGTTTGAAAAAATTCCTACCTTTAAAGAATATCTTTCTGCTATCAAAAGGAAAACTGCTTTACTTTTTAAAGCAAGTGCTATGTTAGGGGCAGACCTATCAGGGATGAAAAAGTATCAAGTATTTAAGATGGGTAAGTTAGGGTTTAATATGGGAATGGCTTTTCAAATGGTTGATGATCTTTTTGATTTTCAGGAAAAAAATCAACAGTTAGGAAAGCCGCAGAAGAACGACTTTACCCAGGGGATTTATACTCTACCTATTATATATATATATAATGAAGTGGAAAATAAAGAAAAATTAGAAAAGTTTTTAAAAGAACCGGAAAAGCATTCAGAAGAAATAAAAAAGCTTGTGCATGAAAAAGGCGGTATTAATTATACTAAAAAACTTGCCTTTCGATATAAGGAAAAGGCTCAGAAGATAATCAAGCCTTATACTGATAATAAATATGGTGAGATTATTAATTGGTTAACTGAAAAAATAATAGGAAGAAATTTTTAAAACATCGGTCACACGATGTTTTTTTTTATATATATTTATGGTATAATAATTTTAAAATAGAACAACAGTTCGCTTTAAGGGGAATTAGATATGAATATAGAACAGATGAAAAGTCATTTACAAAACAAGCCTAAGTTCATGAACAGAATTACAGCCTGGCGGGAGATTGAGGGTAGGGATGGCAAATACTCCGACTTACCCGTTAACTTAGACCAGAGATTAAAAGAAGTTTTAAAAACCCAGGATATCGATAGGTTATATAGCCATCAAAAAGAAGCATATAATTACATAAATAATGAAAAAGATACTGTTGTAGTAACTCCAACTGCCTCAGGCAAAACCCTTTGTTATAATCTTCCCGTTCTGAATTCCATTTTAGAAGATGATAACAACAGGGCTTTATATATGTTTCCCACAAAAGCCCTATCGCAAGATCAACTTTCCGGCTTATATGATTTAATCAGAGCTTTAGATGAGGATATTAAAACCTATACTTATGATGGTGATACCCAGGTAAGTGCCCGTAAAAGTATAAGAGAGTCGGGCCATATTGTAATTACTAATCCAGATATGCTGCATGTAGGGATTTTGCCCCACCATACAAAATGGATTAAGTTATTCGAGAATTTAAAGTATGTAGTAATAGATGAGGTACACAGTTACCGGGGTGTTTTTGGTAGTCATGTAGCGAATGTTATCAGAAGATTAAAGAGGATCTGTAACTTTTATGGTTCTGATCCTATCTTCATCTGCGCTTCAGCTACAATCGATAATCCCGGTGAGTTAACTTCTAAATTGATAGGCAAAGAGGTAGAAGTAGTCGATGAAAACGGAGCTCCGGCCGGACCGAGAGATTTCATATTCTATAACCCACCGGTTGTAAATAAAGAATTAGGTATTAGAAGAAGCTATGTATTGGAGAGCAAGAAAATAGCTTCTATCTTCTTAAAAAATAAAATTAAGACGATAATCTTTACGAGAAGCAGATTGAGGACTGAAATTATACTTTCCTATTTAAGAGATGATAAACCGCGTGATGTGAATATTAGAGGATATCGGGGCGGTTATCTACCGTCCGAAAGACGCCAGATTGAAAAAGGACTACGAGAGGGAGATATACACGGTGTCGTAAGTACTAATGCCTTAGAACTGGGAGTTGATATCGGTCAATTAGATGTCAGCATATTAGCTGGTTATCCCGGTACTATTGCTAGTTCCTGGCAGCAGGCTGGGAGAGCAGGGCGCGGCCAGCGACGTTCTATTTCAGTTCTGGTAGCTTCCAGTAGCGCCTTAGATCAATATATTGTAAATAATCCTGAATACTTTTTCGAACAGCCGGCTGAAAGTGCCTTGATTAACCCCAATAACCTTATGATCTTACTTTCTCATATAAAGTGTGCTGCTTTTGAACTGCCTTTTGAGGAGGGGGAGCAGTTTGGGGTTGAAACTACTGATGAAATACTTAATTATCTAGAGGATAATAATGTTCTAAGATATAAAGGAGGAAAATGGTACTGGGCAGCTGAAAGGTATCCCGCTGAAGATATAAGCTTAAGAAGCGCTTCCTCTGATGATTTTGCTGTAATAGATAGAACCAAAACAGGTAGCCCTCGGGTTATCGGTAGAGTTGATTACTTTAGCGTTCCTACTACTATTCATGAGGATGCTATCTATATACACGAAGGCAAGCAGTATCAGGTTAAAGAACTCGATTATGACGGTAAAAAGGCCTATGTAAAAGAAGTAGATGTAAATTTCTATACAGATGCTAATTTAGCGGTTGATTTAAGTGTGCTTGACCAATTTGATAAAAAGGAACTTTCGAAAAGAACAGCTGAACACGGGGAAGTAGTGGTGAGTGCCCAAGCTACTATGTATAAAAAAGTTAAGTTTAATACCCATGAAAATGTGGGATATGGAGATATTAACCTTCCGGAAGTAGAAATGCATACAACTGCCTGGTGGATGAGCTTGGATAAAGAATTTGAAGAGAAGTTAAATAAGAAAGTATTAGAGAATGCGCTTTTAGGCCTTTCTAATCTTTTAGAGAATATTGCGCCCATATATTTGATGTGTGATCCGGGCGATATTAATTCAACAGTTCAGATTAGATCACCCTTTACGAGTAAACCTACTATCTATATATATGATAGTTATCCAGGTGGTGTGGGTTTAAGTGAAAAATTATATCGAATTGATTATAAACTATTGAAATCCGCCTATAAGTATCTACAGAAATGTCCCTGTGAAGCTGGCTGTCCGGCCTGTGTCGGTCCCATAAATGAGGTGGGATTAAATGGTAAAGAAAAGACCCTTTACCTATTAAAGGAGGTATTACAGGGTGAATCTGAGGGATAAATTAAAAAAGTTTGAAAAAAATCAAAAACCTCACAGATCTAAAGAAGAGATAGAATATAAAAATAAAGATGCCTTTAATAATCAATTAATTAGTAATAATATGGGTACTTATTTAAAGTCCGTTAATGATTATAAAAATGAATATAAACATGGTTTATACCAAATTGATCAATTGAAGGAGCAATTAGATACTGAAATATTATTTAAAATTGCCAACAATAAATCAACCAAATTAAATGATGAAATTATAGGAAACCTCCTCTTTATAGATACAGAAACTACTGGATTAATGGGGGGAACCGGTACCGTTTCCTTTTTAATAGGAGCTGGATATTTTACAGCTGGAGATTTTGTAATTGAACAGTATTTAATGCGTGATTATGATGAAGAGGCTGCCATGTTACAGGATTTTAAAGAGATAATGGGAAATCATAATATAATTGTTTCTTTCAATGGTAAAAGTTTTGATTTACCTTTGATTAAGACCCGTTTAATCATGAATAGATTTGATCGACCTAATTATGATTATCATCTAGACCTTTTACATTCTGCCAGACGGCTCTGGTCATTTTTAGATTCCTGTTCCTTAAAATCACTGGAAAGAAATATTTTAAATTTTGAAAGAATCGATGATGTGCCCGGTCATCTGATTCCAGGCCTATACTTTGAATTTCTAGAGAATAAAAACCTAGAACTCTTGGCACCTGTCTTAGAACATAATATATATGATATTTTATCTTTAGTTACTCTTTTTACCCATTTAAAAGAGATCCACCTAGATAATGTGGATAATTTGGACTCAAATGAGCTTTTTCATTTGGGTAGAATAAAGGAAAAAGAAAAAAACTACCATGATTGCATTGACTATCTTGAAGCTTCGGTTGAAAATTCAGAAGAAAGTACTTTAAAGTATAGGGCATTAAAAAAGTTAAGTTGGCAGTATAAGCGGATAGATAGATATGATAAAGCAGCGGAAATATGGAAAGAGATGATTGATCAAAAAAAGCAGGGGATATTCCCTTATGTTGAGATGGCAAAGTATTTAGAACATAAAAAGAAAAACTTTAAAGAAGCTTTAAACTACACTAATCAGGCAATAGAAATGTTGAATGAAAGAAGAATTATTATTAATAACTTTGATAAAAAGATAAAAAATTTAGAACATCGCAAAGAAAGATTGATAAAAAAATCAAGTAAAATTTAATATATTTTTTAATTATATTCAAAAATATGATAAAATATAAAAAAGCCCTTAGGAGTGAGTATATTGGAAGAAAAAAGAGTAAATACATTTTCTATAGTTGGATATGATCCTGATAAAGAAGAATTAGGAATTGCGGTTCAATCTAAATTTTTAGCCGTAGGGGCAGTTGTACCATGGGCAAAAGCCAAAGTAGGAGCAATAGCAACCCAGGCCCTGGCAAATTTAGATTACGGAGAAGAAGGACTTAAACTTTTAGAGGAAGGTTATTCTCCTGCAGAAGTAATAAAGAAATTAAGGGCGGAAGATGAAAACGATCAAAGTAGACAAGTCGGAGTAGTTTCAGCTACTGGTAAGTCTGCTTCATTTACAGGTGATGATTGTTATGATTGGGCCGGTGGTATAACCGGAGATAATTTTGCCTGTCAGGGAAATATTTTAGTTGGCGAAGATACCGTGCAGGCCATGGCCGATACTTTTACTAACACTGAGGGGGATTTAGCTGATAGATTGGTCACTGCTTTAGAAGCTGGTCAAAAAGCGGGCGGTGATAAGAGAGGTAGACAGTCCGCCGCTTTATTAGTAGTAAAGGAAAATGGTAGTTACGGCGGCTATAACGATAGATACATAGATTTAAGAGTAGATGATCATGAAACTCCTATCCAGGAGTTAAAAAGACTTTTAGATATATTTTATTTATATTTTGGTGATAAGGAAGTTGAAAAAGTAGAGTTGACAGATGAAGTCATAAAAGAAGTTAAACAGTATCTTAAAAATTTGGATTTATTTTCTGGAAAAATAGATGCGGAAAATAATGAGGAGTTCAAAAAATCTTTAGAATCTTTTTATCATCAAGAGAACTTTGAAGAGAGAAAACAAAAAGAAGGTTTCCTAGACAAAGATATATTAAATTACATGAAGGACAAGGCAGAATAAATAACGGAGGTGCATATTAAATGGATCGTAAAGAATTTATTATTGAAATTGATGGGATGTCAGACAGAAAGTTAAGGCAGTTATTAAACTTTGTTTATGAGGAATTTGAAAAAGAGGATAAAGTAGATCTACTTAAGGATAAAATTGACGAAATAAAGAAATTTAGTTAATAACAGATAAATTTTTATATTAAATAAGAATAGAATTTTTTACTGTAAAATTATTTAATATAATACGTAATAAAACAACTAATTTTTTTATATTTAGACCCTGAAATTAATAAGCAAATAAATAAAGAAAATAGTAACTGTTTTACTTGACATTATGAGGTTCTTGTGCTAAGATTATTAATGTTTGACACTATGCGAAAGTGGCGGAATTGGCAGACGCGCTAGATTTAGGATCTAGTGGGCTTTACCCGTGGGGGTTCGAGTCCCCCCTTTCGCACCATTTATTCAGTTAAACATTGACCTTTGCCTTAAACCCCGAATTGGCCTTTGCCATATCGGGGCTTATTGACATTGTGATGAAAAATAATATAATTGTGTTTTATGAAAGGATGATTAAGCAGTGGAAGTAACAAAAAATCAACTTGAAGGAAATAAAGTTGAACTGAAAGTAGAAATAGAAGCTGAACGAGTTAATGAAGCTTTAGAACAAGCCTATAAGAAAGTTGTTAAAGATATTGATATTGATGGATTTAGAAAGGGTAAAGTACCTCGGAGAGTTTTAGAAGCTAGATATGGTAAAGAAATTCTTCATAAAGATGCTTTAGACATTTTGATTCCAGAAGGATATCGTGAAGCTTTAGAAGAAACAGGTATAGAACCTATAGATCAACCTGACATTGAAGATTATCATATTGCAGAAGATGAACCCGCCAGCTTTACAGCTGTAGTGGAAGTAAAACCCGAGGTTGAATTGGGCGAATATAAAGAATTAGGTATTGAAAAAGAGAGTGCCGAAGTTTCTGAAGAAGAAATTCAAGAAGAAATTGATAAAGTTAGAAACCAACATAGTCAATTAGTAGCCTCTGATAAAGAAGTTGTAGAAGATGGCGATTTTGTAATAATTGACTTTGAAGGTAAAAAAGATGGCGAACCATTTCCGGGGGGAAGTGCAGAAGAATATAGTTTAGAGATTGGTTCTAATACCTTTATTCCCGGTTTTGAAGAACAGTTAATCGGAGCCAAAGTTGGCGATGAACTTGAATTAAACATTACCTTCCCAGAAGATTATAATGCGAAGGACTTAGCGGGAGAAGAGGTAGTGTTTGATGTTGAGATCAAAGAATTAAAAGAAAAAGAGCTGCCCGAATTAGATGATGAGTTTGCCAAAGAAGTTAGTGATTATGAAACATTTGAAGAATATAAAGAAAGCATCAAAGAAAGATTGCAGGAAAACAAAGAAGAACGGACTGAAAGAGAATATGAAAACAAGTTAATCGAGAAAGCATCTGAAAATGCTATTGTTGACGTACCCGAAAAGATGGTAGAAGATGAATTAAATAATATGTTCCAGAACTTTGCTCAAAGTGTTTCACAGCAGGGCATGGAGGTAGAGGATTATTTAGATTATATGGGAACAGATGAAGAAGGCTGGAAAGAACAAAATAAAGAAGCAGCCGAAAATAGAACCAGAAGCAACCTGGTCTTAGAGGCTATTGCTGAACAGGAAGATATAGAAGTAAGTGAAGAAGAGATTGAAGAACAAATTCAAGAAATTGCGGAAAGTAACGACCAGGACCCCGAACAAATCAAAGCATTTTTACAAATGCAGGGACAATTAGATGGACTCAAAGATGGTTTGCAGATGCAAAAAACTATTGAATATCTGAAAGAAAATAACTAAAAAATATATAAATTGAGGGGGAATAATGATGAGTGGTTTAATCCCTATGGTAGTGGAACAAACTAACCGTGGAGAACGTTCTTATGATATCTATTCAAGGCTATTAAAAGATAGAATAGTATTTTTAGGAAGTCATGTTACTGATGATATAGCGAATTTGATCATTGCTCAATTGTTATTTTTAGAAGCTGATGATCCTGATAAAGATATTTATCTGTATATAAATAGCCCGGGAGGTTCTGTAACAGCAGCCCTTGCTATTTATGATACTATGCAGTATATTAAACCTGATGTTGTTACTATTTGTATGGGACAGGCAGCTAGTGCTGGTGCCTTACTATTGGCAGCAGGTGAAGATGGCAAAAGATATGGACTACCCTATGCACGTGTTATGATTCACCAACCGGCCGGCGGAGTTCAAGGCAAGGCGACAGAAGCAGAAGTCCATATTAAAGAGTTAATGAGAATTAAAGATCTATTAAATGATATCTTAAGTGATCACACTGGACAACCGGTAGAAAAAATTAGTGAAGATGTTGAAAAAGATTACTTCATGACCTCTGAACAGGCGGTTGAATATGGCATTATTGACAAAGTAATATCTAGAAGTGAGATGAAAGACAATAAAGAAGAGTGATATTAGAGGTGATTAAATGTTTAAATTTGATGATGAAGATGGACAATTAGAATGTTCATTTTGCGGAAAATCACAAGATGAAGTAAAAAAATTAATAGCAGGTCCAGGTGTATATATTTGTAATGAATGTGTAGATCTATGTAACGATATATTAAAAGAAGAACTAAGTGTTGATTTGGACCTTAATTTTAGTAATATACCAAAACCAAGAGAAATCAAAGATATTTTAGACCAATATGTTATTGGCCAGGATCGGGCCAAAAAGACTTTATCTGTGGCAGTATATAACCATTATAAAAGAATAAATTCTGATATGAAAATAGATGAAGTAGAACTACAAAAGAGTAATATCTTAATGGTAGGTCCAACCGGCTGTGGTAAAACACTTTTAGCACAAACTTTAGCCAGAATTTTGGATGTTCCATTTGCTATTACTGATGCTACTTCCCTAACTGAAGCAGGTTATGTAGGAGAAGATGTAGAAAATATCTTATTAAAACTAATACAAGCTGCAGATTATGATATTGAAAAAGCAGAAAAAGGAATTATTTATGTTGATGAAATTGATAAATTAGCCCGCAAATCTGAGAACCCTTCTATTACAAGAGATGTTTCTGGTGAGGGAGTTCAGCAGGCACTTTTAAAGATTATAGAAGGAACTACTGCAAATGTTCCACCTAAGGGTGGCAGAAAACATCCCCATCAGCAGTTTATCCAGATTGATACGACCAATATATTATTTGTCTTTGGGGGAGCTTTCGATGGTTTAGAAAAGGTTATCAAATCAAGAATCTCTGAAAAAGTAATGGGTTTTGGAGCCGATATTAAGACAAAAGATGAAAAAGAAAATATCGGTGATATTTTAAAACATGTCTTACCTCAGGATTTATTACATTATGGACTTATTCCTGAATTTATTGGTAGGATGCCCGTTATAGCTACACTTGACGAATTAAGTGTTGATGACCTGGTTCAAATCTTAACAGAACCCAAAAACGCCCTTACCAAGCAGTATAAGAAGTTCTTTGAAATGGACCATGTAGATCTAGAATTTACAGAAGGTGCCTTAAGAGCGATTGCTAGAAAGACACTGGAAGTAAATACAGGAGCTAGAGGGTTAAGATCAGTGGTGGAAGACACGATCTTGGAAATCATGTATGACTTACCCTCTCAAGATGATATAACTAAATGTATTATCGATGAAGGGGTTATTGAAAAAAGTAAAGAACCGAAATTAATTCGAAAGAGTGATGTCGGTAGCGATAGAGAAGAAAGTGCATAAGAACTTAACAGAGATAATAATGAGATCTCATTATTATCTCTTTTTTTACTTTGTATATTATTTATTTTCATAAATGATTGAGATATAATATAATAAGGACAAGAAGTGAAACAAACTATAACTATATATTATAAAGTGAATATTATAGTGAGTGAGGTGAAAGTCGTGAAAAAAGATTTAGAAGAAGTTAAAATTAGTGATGGAGATATAGAAAAAATAGATGATGATTTTATTGAACTACCTCTTTTAGCATCAAGGGGTGTAGTCGTATTTCCTCACATGGTTATCCCTTTACTAGTGGGGAGAGATAAATCGGTAGAGGCATTAGAAAAAGCGATGTTAGAAGAAAAAAGAATATTAATAGCGGCCCAAAAAGATGAGTCAATTGAAGAACCAGTAGTAGAGGACTTATATAATGTGGGTACTATTACTGAAGTCAAACAATTAGTTAAACTTCCAAATGGAATGATTAAGGTAATTGTGGAAGGAATTCAGAGGGCTCAAATCAAGGAATATCTAAAAACAGATGAATATTTCAAGGTTAAGGCAGAGGTATTTAATGAGGAAGCTGAACAGTATATAGAAGAAGATTATGAAATAGAAGCTTTGATGAGATCTGTTGTGGATTACTTTAAAGAATATGTGAAATATAATCGCAACTTCCCGGCCGAAACAATGGTTTCGGTAATCAATATTGAAGAGCCGGGTCGGTTAGCTGATATCATAGCCTCTAATCTTGAGCTCAAGTATAAAAAAGAACAGGAACTTCTAGAAGCTTTTTCTCATAAAGAAAGATTAGAACTGCTGATGAAAATAATCAAAAAAGAAATAGAGATATTAAAGATAGAAAATGATATTAATGAAAAAGTCAAAGACCAGGTAGAAAAAACACAAAAGGAATATTTTTTAAAAGAAAAATTAAAGGTTATAAAAGAAGAACTTGATGAAGAAGATATGGATGAGATAGAAGAATATAGAGCTCAAATGCAGGAGATTGATTTTCCCGAAGAAGTGGAAGAAAAGATGGAAAAAGAGATTAAAAAATTAAATAAAACTCCTTCCATGTCGCCTGAATCTACAGTAATTAGGAACTATTTAGACTGTATGATTGACTTACCCTGGGATGAAGAAAAAAATACTGAAATTAATATAAAAGAAGCTGAAAAAATACTAGAAGAAGACCACTACGGTTTAGAAGATGTAAAAGAAAGAATTATTGAATACCTAGCCGTGCGTAAAATATCTAAAAAGAAAAAAAGCCCTATTCTTTGTCTAGTAGGAGCACCTGGTGTCGGGAAAACCTCTTTAGGACGTTCTGTCGCCCGTGCATTAGAAAGAGATTTTGTCAGAATGTCATTAGGTGGGGTTAGAGACGAAGCTGAAATAAGGGGCCATAGAAGAACTTATATCGGCTCCCGGCCAGGCAGGATTATTAATTCAATGCGAGATGCCGGCAGTAAAAATCCAATATTCTTATTAGATGAAGTCGATAAGATGTCGGCCGACTTTAGAGGTGATCCTGCTTCTGCTTTATTAGAAGTATTGGATCCTGAACAAAACAGTGAATTTACAGATCATTATTTAGAAGTTCCTTTTGATCTATCGGATGTCTTGTTTATTACTACAGCCAATGTAACCAGTACCATCCCTGCTCCACTTTTAGATAGGATGGAAGTTATAGAATTACCCGGCTATACTGAAGATGAAAAGGTAAAGATTGCTGAGCGTCATCTGATTCCACGTATTTTAAAGGAACATGGATTGGAAAAAGCTCAGATTAATATTTCAGATAATGCCTTATATAAAATAATTAGAGACTATACAAGAGAGGCCGGCGTAAGAAATCTGGAAAGAGAGATTTCTGCCATCGTAAGAAAGATCAGTAAAGAAATAGTAGAAGGCAGAGATAAAAAGGCTAGAATTACAAAAAGAAATGTTGATAAATATCTAGGTGTACGTAAATTTAAGTATGAAGTTGCCAAAAAAGAAGATAGAGTGGGAGTTGCCACCGGTTTAGCCTATAATCAAGCAGGTGGAGATATCCTTGATATCGAGGTGGCAGTAGTGCCAGGTAAAGGTGAAGTCACTTTAACCGGTTCCTTAGGTGATGTAATGCAGGAATCTGCTAAAGCTGCTTTAAGTTATATAAGATCTAAATATAAAGAATTGAACCTTGAAAAGGATTTTCACGAGAACTATGATCTGCATATTCATGTGCCTCAAGGTGCGGTTCCCAAAGACGGACCATCGGCTGGTATTACAATTGCACTTGCAATTGCATCTGCTCTTACCAACAGAAAAGTAAAAGGAGATTATGCCATGACCGGCGAAATCTCACTACGAGGTAGAGTCTTACCGGTTGGAGGAATTAAGACCAAGATTTTAGCAGCCAAAAGAGCTGGTATAAATAAGATAGTCTTACCAAAAGAAAATGAAGAATCAATGGAAGAGATCCAAACTTATCTAAAAAAAGATCTAGAAATCAACTATGTTGAGCATATAGATGAAGTCATTGATTTATTGTTATTGGAGGAATAATGAGTGAAAATAAACAATCCTGAATTTGTTAAAAGTGCGCATACAATTGAGGATTATCCCCATAATAATCTCCCGGAGATCGCATTCGCCGGGAGATCTAATGTGGGGAAATCTTCCATGATAAATAAGGTGTTAAACCGTAAAGGGTTAGCCAGAATAAGTTCCAAACCAGGTCATACTAGAAGCATAAATTTTTATAATATTGATAATAATTTTTATCTGGTTGATTTACCGGGTTATGGTTTTGCAAAAGTGTCTAAAGAAGAAAAAGATAAGTGGAGTATGCTAATTGATGACTATTTACATTATCGTGAAAATTTAGCAGGCTTAGTTATGATTGTTGATTCCAGACATAAACCCACTGAACAGGATAAAGTTATGTTAAATTGGATTAGAGAAGTGAACATTCCAAAAATAATCACTGCAACTAAAGCTGATAAAATTTCTAATAATAAAAAAGCAAAACAAAAGAAGGTTATTAAAGACGTTCTTGATTTAAGAGCGGATGAAAGGTTTACATTTTTTTCTGCCAAAACAGGAGAAGGGAAAAAGGATATCTTTTCATTTATCAACCATATTATTAAGTAGAGGTGTAGCGATGGAATCTCAATCATATACAAGTTCATTTGCGGTTATATATGATGATGTAATGCAGAGAGTGCCTTATTATTATTGGTATAAGTATTTAAAACATCTCTTAGCCTATTATGATAAGAAACCGGAAAAGATAATGGAACTTGCCTGTGGTACAGGTAATATGATCAAATATTTTGCCAAAGAAGCTGATTCTATATATGGCATAGATAAATCTAAGGATATGCTGACAGTTGCTCAAAATAAATTTTCTGAGAATGATAATGTAGAATTATTCAATACTGATATGAGCGAAAAATATAAATACGGAGAATTTGATCTTATTTATTCGATCTTCGATAGCCTAAATTATATTTTAGAGTATGAAGATTTATTAAGAGTTTTTGCAAATGCTCACTATAATCTTAATCAAGATGGAATATTTATCTTTGATATGAATACAATATACCGTTTAATGGATATTAGTGAAGGTACAAATAAAATTGAGGGTGATGATTACACCTGTTATTGGCGGGATATTGTAGATCGTGAAAAAAAAGAATGGATTGTAGAATTAAATATCTATCTAGACCGCGGTGAAAATATTGAAAATTTTACTGAAAAACATGTTGAGACTAGTTATTCATTAAAGAAGATTAAAGAAGCTCTTTTAGAAGCTGGTTTTAAACATGTAGATTATTACAAGTCTTTTACCTTTCGGTCTGGTAAACCCCAAAATAATAGAATTCATTTCGCTGCTATGAAGAAGAAGCCCGAAAGCAAATCTATTAAAAATTTTCTAATCAAGCTCAAATGGAATTTAATTAGTCCTTTTATTTCTAGTTTTTAATATTAAAAATTGCTTGACACCTATTTTATCTAGTAATATACTAATTTAAAAGTGGGGCTATAGCTCAGTAGGATAGAGCAACAGATTCCTAATCTGTAGGCCACAGGTTCGAATCCTGTTAGCCCTACCATTATTTTAAATTGAATAAATAAATGCTTCCTATTTCCCAGTCTAAAGATGCTGGGTTTTTATTTTTTTAGAAAGATATTTTTCAAAATGCTATATAGATATAGAAGAAGGTAATTATTTACTTATGCATAAGTATAAAAATAGAGACAGGTTAGATATTATTTATGATAGGATCTACAAATAATTAAACTTCTTTTGATAAAAAAATTATTCTAATAATCACACCTCATAATGTTTACGCTCAAGTAAGAGGGGGGTGATTTTATTTATTTAAAAAAATATTCATTTAAAATTTTATTAGTTTTATTAATCTTAGTATTAGTCAATTCAGTTGGTTTAGCTCAAGATGACTTTGAAGAGTTAAAAATACCGACTGAAGTACAAGACCTGATAAATAATTTTGCCAAGATTGAATATGATATTATTACCTTTAATGAAAATGGCGAAAAAAATGTTGATTCTAATATGAAATATGTTTATCTAGGAAAAGAAGAGGTTAATGGGACTGAAACAGATAAAATATCAATTGAAATTGCAGACAAAATTCAAGAAGATACACCTTCCAAATTATATTTTTGGTTCGCTGATGATAATATCAAACAAATGCAGATTGACGAGCAAGTATTATCAGAAAATATGGCCCAAATGATGGCAGATAGGTTTCTAAGTGCTATTTTTTCTCCCCTCAAACAATTATCTCAATATGATATAGCAGAATTTAGAAAGATAGGAAAAGTAACAAAATATAAAGAAAAATATTCAGGGCGAGAATTAAACATAACAAAAATTGAAGTTGAAGATATACCTGAATATGAATTAGAGTACGGTATGACTGAGATTGCAGAATTAGAAGAAACTGCAGTTGTTTTAGAATATCAATATATATCTTCCGAAAACAAGAATAAAGTTGAATTTAAAGTTAAAGACTTTCAATTACATTAAATGATTTCAAATCCCTATTGAGAAGATGAAAGTGAGTTATTCTATACTGATTATGGGGTTGCCAGATTCAATTATTATTGACTTTTCAACTGTTATAGATTAGAATAAATAATGGTGGAAATGATTACTCAACTTAAAATAATAATTTTAAGTTTATACAATTATATTCTACCATTTAAAACATTCACCCAGTATGAGAATACTGGGCATTTTTTTATATATTTGATATATAATTAACTCTACAGGAGGGAATTTCATGCCAAAAATTGCTTTTATGGGGGCGGGCAGCACAATATTTGCAAAAAATGTAATAGGTGACTGCTTATTAACTCCGGCCTTAAGAGAATCTGAATTTGCTTTATATGATATTGATCATAAGAGACTTAAGGAATCAGCCATGATGTTAAAAAATATTAACCATAATTATGGAAACCATGGTACTATTAAGGCTTACAAGGACCGCAAAAAGGCTTTAAAAAATGCAGATTACATAATTAATGCAATTCAGGTAGGAGGATATAAACCATCCACGGTAATAGATTTTGAGATACCAAAAAAATATGGATTACGCCAAACCATAGGTGATACAATAGGTATTGGAGGTATTTTTAGGGCTTTAAGAACTATTCCAGTAATGCTTGATTTTGCGAGAGATATACAAGATGTTGCCCCTGAGGCTTTATTTCTAAATTATACCAACCCGATGGCAATTTTAACAGGTGCTATGTTAAAAGCAACAGAGGTAAATACAGTTGGACTTTGCCATAGTGTACAGGACTGTCTAAATTCTCTGTTGGAACCATTAGGTATGAGTACAGAAAATGTCAGGCATAAAATTGCAGGGATTAACCATATGGCCTGGCTATTAGAAGTAAGTAGAGATGGAAAAGACCTTTATCCTGAAATTAAAAAGAAAGCTTTTAATAGAGAAAAAACTCATGATGATAGGGTAAGATATGAAATTATGAAGAGGTTTGGATATTATGTAACAGAGTCCAGTGAACATAACGCTGAATATCTGCCTTATTTTATTAAATCGGAGTATCCAGAACTTATTGAGAAGTATAATATTCCTTTAGATGAATATCCACGTCGGTGTGAAGAGCAAATTGCCGAATGGGAAGAGATGAGAGATAGTTTGGTAGACAATGCAGACTTAGAACATGAACTTTCTAATGAATACGCTTCTTACATAATGGAAGCCATTGAAACAGACCAACCTTATAGGATTGGTGGAAATGTAGTTAATACAAAATTAATAGAAAATTTACCAGAAGAAGCAATTGTAGAAGTACCCTGTTTAGTTGATAGAAATGGAATAACTCCCTGTCATGTTGGGAGATTACCCGAACAATTAGCGGCTTTAAACAGGACAAATATTAATGTCCATATCATGACAATAAAAGCAGCCTTAGAAAAGAAAAGAGAGTATATATACCAGGCAGCTTTACTGGATCCTCATACTTCTTCTGAGTTATCAATAGAAGATACTATAAATCTATGTGATGATCTAATAGAGGCCCATGGAGACTGGCTTCCGAAATATAGTTAAAAGAATATTATCAAAGTAATAAAAAAGGATATAAATCGAAGATTATTCTGGTTTATATCCTTTTAAAATAAAATACTCCCATAGATAACTATCACTATCTAATAAGTTATTTGTTTTTAATTGGAAATAATGAAGTGTATCTTTGGTTCTAATAGTTTCAATGATATCATCATTTCTTCTAATTGAAAATTCTTGAAGAGGTTTATAGCCTGTTATCTTATAGTAATATTTTTCTTTTTTGTATACCTGTTTTACTTTATCTAAATATTTAAAATCATCAGTAGTTTTAATAAAGTAAAG
>DATGCJ010000239.1:0-4644 GCA_035312025.1 Halanaerobiales bacterium
AGAGCACCTGACTTTTAATCAGGTTGTCGGAGGTTCGATTCCTCCATGGCTCACCATTATAGCGCGGGGTGGAGCAATCTGGTAGCTCGTCAGGCTCATAACCTGAAGGTTGTCGGTTCGAATCCGGCCCCCGCAACCAAATTAAAATAAATTTGCAATAATATAGATTATTTTATTATAATAATAAGTGAATTATTAAACTGGCGGGAGTAGCTCAGTTGGCTAGAGCATCAGCCTTCCAAGCTGAGGGTCGCGGGTTCGAGTCCCGTTTCCCGCTCCATATAATAAAATATAATGTCAAAAATATTCATTATTTCATTTATAGTTTAAAGGGTCTATAGCTCAGTTGGCTAGAGCATGTGGTTCATACCCACAGTGTCAGAGGTTCGAATCCTCTTAGACCCACCAAGGAGAGATACCCAAGTGGCTGAAGGGGCGGGTTTGCTAAACCTGTAGTAGGGTTATAATACCCTAGCGAGGGTTCGAATCCCTCTCTCTCCGCCATTTTTAAATGCCCTCATCGTCTAGGGGTCTAGGATACCAGGTTTTCATCCTGGCGGCAGGGGTTCGAATCCCCTTGAGGGTGCCAAGGGCGAATAGCTCAGTTGGGAGAGCACCTGCCTTACAAGCAGGGGGTCACAGGTTCAAGCCCTGTTTCGCCCACCATATATCACGGAGGTGTAGCGAAGTGGTTTAACGCGCCGGCCTGTCACGCCGGAGATCGCGGGTTCAAATCCCGTCGCCTCCGCCATTTTAATTGTATGTTTATAAAAAATATATTGCCGATGTAGCTCAGGCGGTAGCAGCGCTTCCATGGTAAGGAAGAGGTCACCGGTTCGATTCCGGTCATCGGCTCCATTTAGATACTGGGGATATAGCTCAGCTGGGAGAGCGCTTGACTGGCAGTCAAGAGGTCAGGGGTTCGAATCCCCTTATCTCCACCAGTTTAAATCGGTTTAATCATTGATATAACAAGGATAATAGAAATAACCCAGCAATTAAATCGCTGGGATATTTTTATTTTGTATCCATTTTGTATCCATGATTTCTATTTTTATTTTTTTTGAGTTTCTTAACAGCATCTTTTTGCATAGAGGGAATTACATGTGAATATATATCTAGAGTTATAGAAACATCATGATGACCTAGTCTTTCTTGAACAACTTTTGGATTTTCTCCTAATTGCAAAAGCCAGGATGCATGTGTATGCCTTAAATCATGAAATCTTGTTTTGTTTAACCCTAATTTTTTCACTACTTTTTTATATTTCTTCGTTACATAACCTGGTCTGATAACCGAACCATCCTCGTGTAAGAATATAATCGCATCATTTTTGTAATATTTAAATTGTTTTTTCCGATAATAATTTAAAATATTTGCTACATCTTCATCGAAATCAACAGCTCTTTTACTATTTTCATTTTTTGGTTCTTTATAAATTAATCCTTCCCCACTAATTTCAGTAACAGATCTTCTTACGAAGAGTCTTTTGTTATCTAAATCAATATCTTTCCATCTGAGTGCAAGTAATTCTCCTCTTCTTAGTCCTGTATATAAGGCAAGATATATTAATGTATAAAAACTTAAATTATTTTTTAATGAATCTAGCAATTTATTTGCTTGATTTTGGGATAAAGGAAAAAATTCAGTGTTTTTAGGTGATGGTGCATTTATACTTCTACAAGGGTTATTCTCTATTAATTTGTAGGGGTAGACTGCGTGTTTTAAAGCTTGTGATAATACTCTATGATGATATTGTACAGATCTTTTGGACAACCCGCCATTTCCATCCATGCGACCATTTTGAAGTTTGTCATTCTGGTATTTTATAATATGTCTTTCTTCAATGTCTTTTAATTTTAGTTCACCTAGATAGGGTGCTAAATGGTTGTCAATGATATTCTTATAGTCAATAAAGGTAGTCCTAGACAAATCATTTTTTTTGTATTCATATAGCCATTTTATTAAATACTCTTTTACTGTAATGTTTTCAGCTTCGCTAAAATAGCCCTTTTCATATTTTTTAACCAACTCCAGCATCTTTTTTTGTGCTTCTTTTTTAGTTCCTTTAAATGTTTTAAATTTACGCATTCTCTTACCTGTTTTCGGATCTTTTCCTAACTCAATAGAAATTCTCCATGTTTTTGGACCCCTATGATAAAGTGAAGCCATAAAATATACCTCCTTTCTCACATATTATTCAATAATGTACAAAACCCTACACACTTTGAACAAAAATATCAAAATATAGTACATATGTTCGCTTTTTGGCAAAAAAAATATACTTACCTTAATAAGCACTAATATTTCTACGGTATTAAATTGTAATATAACTATACTAAATCATTTTAAATTATCTTTTGTAATAATATAAAGCATGTAATCTAAAAAAGAAAAATCACAATCGATAATCTTTATTGATTTATCATATACCTCCCTTAATAATTTACCCTTTAAATTTTCATTCATTACAATCAAGTAATTACCTGATGTATTTAGATAAACAAATCCCCAGATTTCCTTATCCAGATCTTCAAGTTGCAAAAAGAGTTCGATCTTTAAATCATTGTCAAAAACTTCTAGAGGAACTATATCTTCTTCAGTTAACAATTAATTCACTCCTTACCCCCCAATTAGACAAGATTAGGTATTATTATTAGATTCTTCAAATGTTTTGATAATCTTAATTATCTGCTTTATACTTTCGGGCGATAACTGCTTTGAATTATTAAATAATTTTTTTAGGTGTTCGTTTTCTTTTATAGATTGATAAAAGTCAAGTAGTTCTTGATCATCATAAATTTTATTTATTATTTTTTCAGCAGATTGTCTATTATCACTTTTCCCTAAGAGATAGTCAATGGAGACTTCAAAAAAATCAGCAAGAGCAATTAGATTTTCTTTGCCGGGAAATCTTTTACCCTGTTCATAGTTTGCATAAGTAGATCTACCTAATTCTATCTTCTCAGCTACTTCTGACTGTTTTAAATTTTTTTCTTTCCTAAGTTCTTTTAATCTGTTTTTAAAGTCAGCCACAACGATACCTCCTCTACAAAATATATTATACCACATATTGAGGAATAAATAAAATAATTCTCCAATCTGAAGAAAAAAATGTCAAAAGCCTTGACAATCTCCTTATTGTGTCATATAATATAGGTAGTGGGACACAAAACGGACAATAAGGAGGAGAAAAATGAATCGAAACCGAGCCAAACTAAAACAACTTAGAATTAATAACGAACTCTTTCAAAAAGATATAGCTAATCTGTTAGATATTTCTACTTCATTTTATTCTTCAATTGAAAGAGGTAAAAGGAACCCAACATTAAGCCTGGCTAAAAAGACTGCCGATCTTTTTGGAGAATCGATTGAAAACATCTTTTATAATAATACTAAATTGGAGGAATAAAGATGACAGTATTAGAAAAAATATTAATGGAACTTCAAAATTTAAATAGTAAGATCGAAAAAATAGAAACATCAGAGAGTAATAATTACCCGAAATTGTTAAATGGCAAAGCTAATCTAAATTCGACTGAAGCAATGGAATTACTAGGGATCGGCCGAAATAAATTACTAGAATTAGTTCATTCTAACGCAATACCGCATATTGCAAATGGTTCAAAATACTTATTTCCAGTTGACCAATTATTTAACTGGATAAAATATAAAGCATCTGAAAATTATAAAACTGAAGAAGCAGCAGATATAGATAAAGTGTTTAAATCTATATCTTAATACAAGGATATCATATTTTTTTTATCAATGTAACCATAAAATGTAATAAAAGGAAAACAAAGGAGGTGATTTAGTGAACAATATTGGCTTACTTCTAAAAAAAGAAAGAAAGAGAAGGGGAATGACTCAAAAGCAGCTTGCAGATCTTATGCCTGGAGTTACAAGGTCATCAATATCAAAATACGAATCAAGCGGTAATATACCTTCATATAACTTGGAAATAATAATTGAAGTACTAAAAAGTCCCCGCTTAAAATTAGCTGCAAAAGGCACTGTAATTAACAGTATATTTCTGGACCAAGTTGATTTGAGTCCTCTTGCCACACAGCAGAAAATGATTGAGGAGTTAGAAGAGACCTTAGAATCTTTAAAAGGAATAAGTTTAATTAACAAATTAAATGCAGAAGATTTCAATGAACGGGAAAGAAGTAAACTTTTTAAAGAAGTACTAACCCAGATTTGCGATCTAGATATCTGCATAAGTTTATTTATGATATCGATGGCAGAAAACTTTGATTTTGATATCAGCCGGCTGGAAGAACACGAGATTAACAAGATGAAACAAAAAGGATATGTATCAAGGGGGTTATACTAATCGATAACAAAAAGAAGACATTCTGTAAAGACTGTAAAAAGGATCCTGTGAAGGTGTGGTAAAAACCCAATAGAATGTATGAAAGCTGAAGAGTCAAGATTATATTTCAAAGTATATGATGAAGGACTGGGGTGGACGACAAGTGATTAGATACATGGATTTAGCAGCGAGAATAGTAATAGGGTTTGGATATTTATTAGTCGGGTATGTGATCTGGAAGGAAGGAAAAAAGATAATGGCTGAGAGGAAAAAGGATGACACAAAAGAAAAAACTCAGCTGAGTAAACAGCTGAGTAGTTAAATAAATC
>DATGCJ010000240.1:0-3287 GCA_035312025.1 Halanaerobiales bacterium
TGGCAGCTTATAAATTGAGTAAGGGGAGTTCGATTAATGAGGAAGTAATTACCTTTCACTTTTTAGAAGATGTACTGGGCTGGGTATCAATTTTAATTGTTGGTATTATCTATATGTTTAAGAAAATACCAATTCTAGACCCTATATTATCTATTCTAATCACTTCCTATATACTATATAATGTATTTAATAATTTTAAAAAGATATTAAAGATCTTCTTACAGGCAGTCCCATCTGATCTTTCAATTGAAGAAATAGAGAAGTTAGTCATTGAAAAAACCGAGGTGATTACTGTACACCACACCCACCTCTGGAGTTTAGATGGAGAAAACAATCTGTTAAGTACCCATATTGTGGTAGAAGACGAATTAGATAACAGTGAGATCAATAATATTAAAGAAAAGATTAGAAATTTACTGTTAGAGCATAATATCAACCATGTAACTATTGAAGTTGATTATAGAAGTGAAGTTTGTGATGATGAAGAATGTAATTTAAACGGTAATTATTAGGATATTTTTGGGGGAGATACAGTGCAAAAAGGGAGTTTAAAGGGGTATCTATTTCGTTTTTCGCTAGTACATGTAATTATCTATGTATTTATAGCCCTACTTTTTAGAAATTATTTAAATTATAATGAACAGTTTACCTCTTCTGTCTTATACAATAATTTTAGAAATATTGATTCCACTATAATGAGATTTGCACCACTTTTTCAGTTGGGGCGGGGGCTTTTTTTAGGCTTGATTATCTACCCTGTCTATAACTGTATAATTGGGGTTAAATACGGTTGGTTGAGGTTGTTTGCCCTCTTATGGGGTTTATCCCTTATAGGGTCTGTAGCGGCTACTCCTGGTTCTATAGAGGGCTTTATATATACAAAGACCCCTATAATAGAACATCTGTTGGGTTTGCCGGAAGTAACCTTACAGACCATGCTATTTTCCCTGATCTTTGTAAGTTGGGAAAAAAGGAGATTTAATAAGCGGTTACAAAGAAAGGAAATTATTGAAGAAAGTACAAAAGAGGAGTGAAGAGATGCGATACTTTAAGAAATTGGTAGGGGAAAATATTTATCTTTCTCCTATTAATTTAGAAGATTATGAAAAATATACGGAGTGGATCAATGATTTGGATATTTCTTTAAAGTTGGGAAACGCTCATCAAATATATACACTCCAGAAAGAACAAGAAATATTAGAAGATATATCAGAAAATTCTTTTGCAATTATCCTTAAAGAAAATGATAAATTGATCGGCAACTGTGGTTTAATTGATGTCGAACAGGTAACGCGTAAAGCTGAATTAGGTATTTTTATAGGAGAAAAAGAATATTGGAATATGGGTTATGGAACTGAAGCGATTACTTTATTATTAGATTATGGCTTTAATTTACTGAATTTACATAATATCATGCTGGAAGTTTTTGCCTTTAATAAAAGGGCTATTGAATGTTATAAAAAGATCGGCTTTAAAGAAATTGGCAGGCGGAGAGAAGCAAGAGAAATCGCCGGCAAAAAGTATGATGAAGTTTTTATGGATATCTTAGCTACAGAATTTACGGAGGGCAAAATAAGTTTGGAGTGATTAAACGATGGTAAAATCAAACTTACATACAGTTTTAACATTTATTTTATTTATCACTTTGTTTTTTTCATTAAATGTAAAGGCAGTTGATGAAATGTTTATTGGGAACTGGCAGGGCTTTATTTCCGTGCAAGAACAAAAATTAAATATTTCTGTAACATTTGAACAAGTGGGTAGTGAATTGAAGGGTACAATTGATATACCCCAACAAAATTTAGTTGATTATCCTTTAGATATCAGAGAAGTTAATGATAATAAAATCGTCTTTGCGATGAATAATATACCCGGTGATCCAGTATTTGAAGGTACTTTAAACAATAATAAAATAACAGGAACTTTTAAGCAGAGTAATAATAAATTACAGTTCAACTTAAGTAGAACTCAGAACTTAGAAGGAAAAAATGATGAAATAAATTTAAAAGGCAGTGAACGAGAGATAGCAATACCGGTTGAGGGTGGAAATATATATGGTAGTTTAACATATCCCAAGGTTCATGATATCAATGATCCAATTGCTATTATAGTGGCCGGTTCAGGTCCTACTAATAGAAATGGTAATACCCCCTTGATCGAACAAAAGATAAACAATTTAAAAGATATAGCTCATTATCTAGCCAATAATGGTATCTTATCTATCAGGTGTGATAAAAGAGGTGTAGGTAAAAGCAGTTATCTAGTTGATAGTAAAACCCCTACCTTCAGCCAGTATAGAGAAGATATTTTACAGGTGATAGAATATATAAAAAGCAATTTAGGAAGAGAAGAGGATCAGATTTTTTTAATCGGGCATAGTGAAGGGGCTACTCTTTCAATAATGTCAGCCCAAAAAGTGAATGAGCTAGCAGGTTTAATTCTGTTAGCAGGACCGGGTTACAAGCAGGAAACTTTACTACGCAACCAGCTTAAAAGGCAAAATAAAATGCTTTATGAAAATGATAAAATAGATAGTGAAGATATATTAGTAAAAGCATTAGAGGATTTAATCAAAGCTATCGAAAATAATAAAAAGTTTAACATTGATGATTATAATATTCCGGATGATTTTAAAAATATCTATCTGAGTTTAAATAACCAAAGGGAATTTTCCAGTCAATGGCTAAAAACAGACCCCGCTAATTTACTTTCAAAAGTAAACATCCCCACCTGTATTATTCAAGGTTCAAATGACCAGCAGGTGAGTGAAGAGGATGCAAAAAGATTATCAAAGGCTGTTGATGATGAGATTGAAACTTATAAATATATGGAAGGAATAAACCATTTATTATTTAAAGACAAACATCAGGTTGATAAAGAAATACTTGATACAATAATAAACTTTATTAAACAATATGAATAAAGAAGGGGAGAATATTATGAAAAACTTTATGATCTTTTTAATATTAGTTTTAGTTGCCGCAACCTTTTTGGCTATTACAAATCCTACTAAAGATGAGTTTATCAGCTGGGGTGTGCAGGAAATGCAGGCAGATTCTGAAACTGACTTTGAAAAAATATTAGAAGGAGTAGTGGGAGAACAAGTATTAAAAGTCAAAACTACAAGAAAAAATTATGTGATTTTTAGTATATATACTGTCGATAGTGGAGAAGACAATGTCAAATATATAGGTATCATTGAGCAGTTTTTCCAGCTTAATTAATTCTGCATAATAATTATATTGGAGCTTTTAAAAACTGATGCTAAGAGGTGGTATAAATGAGTA
>DATGCJ010000241.1:0-3158 GCA_035312025.1 Halanaerobiales bacterium
ATAATAGCACATACCCCTTCTCTCCTTAAAAAAGAGAAGGGGTTTTAAATATATTTAATATTTTTAAGTCATATGGACTAAAGTTACTAGCTAAAATTATAATCAAAATAAATAAATTTTTTAAATTTTAGATATTTGTACATTTTTAATTACCCGGATGTACATTTACTGATTACCCTCTTGTACATTCATCTATCGCCCTACCTTTAATTAATAGTTTAAATAATTAATGTTTTTAATATAAAACCCAAATAATAAGAAAAGTATATATTTTTTAAATTCCTCTTATCCCTATGTTTACAAGCCTTATAATCTTGAAATTATAAAACCAATAATAATATATTAAATAATATTTCTATGTATTTAACATCCCGATAATTATTTTATATAATTTATATTGGGAAGGATTAGTAAGGATAATATGGAATTCATATCAATATAAAAATAAGGGGGATAAAGATGAAAAAATTAACTATTTTCATTTTATCTTTCATTCTGCTGATGGGACTTGTCTCAGGTTCTGTTCTAGCACAAAATGGGGATCCGATTGTTTTAGGAGAAGGAGACTGGCCCGGTTTTAGAGCTAAAAATTCTATCGTAGAATTTATTTTAGAAAACATTGGTTATGAGGTAGAAAGAACTACAGCTCGCGACCCCATATTACATCAGGGTCTAACCCAGGGAGATATTGATATTCATATCGGCTCCTGGATGCCCCAAAATACTGATATGAGAAAAAAATATAAGGGGCAGGTAAATTATGTAACTCAAAATATGACCGAAGGTGTTTACATTATGGCTGTACCCCAATATGTCTGGGAGGCCGGTGTAAAAAGTCATGCTGATTTAGATAAATATGCTGATAAGTTTGATAAGAAACTTTATGTAGGACCGGCTGGTTGGGCTTCATCCCAGAAAATGAATAAGGCAATTGATGAAGACATATACGGTTTAGGTGACTGGACCGCTGTAAACAGCAGTCAGAGTGCCATGATGGCTCAACTGGGAAAATCAATAGAGGACAAGGATTGGATTTGTTTTGTTGGCTGGAAACCACACTGGATGAATACACAGTATGATATAAAATACTTAAAAGATCCAAAAAGATTATGGGAAAGTCCCTATTCCTGGGTAGATACATTAACAAGACCTGGCTTTGAAGAAGACTATCCTCAGGTATATAGATTCTTACAGCAGTTCAGGGTAGACGTAGAAGATAACAGCCAATGGATTAATGAAATTGGTTTTGAAGAAAGAGATGAAATGGAAGTAGCTGAAGAATGGGTAAGAAATAATATCTTAAAAGTAAGAAGATGGTTGAGTTTAGTTAAAACACCGGAAGGAAATAATGCCTATCAAACTTTATTAGAAAACCTTAATATGAATTAAAATCTAAAGTATTAAAAATAATTGTGAATTATTAATATAGTTTTAAAATACTAAATAATGCTCAAAAAGCGTGTGGTTTCTGGAAGGAAATTACACGCTATTATTTTTTTAGAATAAATATTAAGAAATGTAACTTATTTACTTGTATCAATGAAAAATTATCTTTATAATTAATATTAATAATAATGATTACTATTAAAGGAGAGGTGATTAATTTTGGCGAAAGTAGCACGTCAAATGGTTGAAGATGCTGGTGTTGATGTTGATAAACTCCTTGATTTATTGATAAAGAATGCTTCTGCGGAACTTACAACTTTTTACTACTATACAAGTTTAAGATTAAATCTTATTGGTTTAGAGGGTGAAGGTATTAAGGAAATTGCGGAAGATGCTAGAATAGAAGACAGGAATCACTTTGAAGCTTTAATTCCTAGAATTTATGAATTGGGTGGTAAGTTACCAAATGATTTAAAAGAATTCCACGATATTTCAGCCTGTCCACCGGCTAAATTGCCCGAAAATCCGTCCGATGCCAAAGAAATTCTAAAAGTATTGGTGGAAGCTGAAAGATGTGCAGTCAGGGGTTATACTGAAATTTGTAACATGACTCAGGGTAAGGACCATAGAACTTATGATTTAGCTTTATCGATTTTGCATGAAGAAATCCAACATGAATCCTGGTTCTCTGAATTTTTAGGTGAAGGTCCTTCTGGTCACTTTTCCAGAAAGGGAGAAACTTCTCCATATGTATCTAAATTTTTGGAATAGAAATAAGATAAAAAATGTATAAAATATAGTTTTTTCAAAAGCCCTTCTCATAATATTTAAGAGAAGGGCTTTTTGCTGTGCAATCAGTTAAGTTAAAATGTTGTTATGATACAGTTGTATAAAGATTATTGATGTGTATAGAAATATTGGGGAAATTATTTTATACCTTTTAAAATCCCCGTCTTCCCTATAATTTTAAAGGTTAAAAATAATATATAATTATTAATAATTATTTAATTATGAATAATATCTATATAAGTTTTACAAACCCCCTTTATTTTTCTATAATTTATTAACGGTAAAACGAGGAAGTAAAAAAGTACAACAGGAAAATAAAAATAAGGGGGATCAGGATGAATAAATTAACTATCTTTATTTTATCTTTCGTTCTGCTAGTTGGACTTTTATCAGGCTCAGTTTTAGCCCAGTCAGAGGAACCGATTATGTTTGGGGAAGGTGACTGGCCAGGCATTAGGGCAAAAAATTCAGTTGTAGAATTTATTTTAGAAAATATTGGCTATGAAGTAGAAAGGACTACGGCGCGTGACCCCATAATTCATCAGGGTTTAACCCAGGGAGATATAGATGTGTTTATTGGTTCCTGGATGCCGCAGATTATGGATATGAGAAATAAATATAAGGAAGAAATTAATTATGTAACCCAAAACATGACAGAAGGGCTTTATACGATGGCAGTACCCCAATATGTTTATGAAGCTGGGGTAAAAAGTCATGCTGATTTACAGAAACATGCAGATAAATTTGAGAAAAAAATGTATGTAGGTCCAGCTGGATGGGCTTCATCCAAAAAAATGAATAAGGCGATTGATGAAGATATTTACGGATTGGGTGACTGGACAGCTATTAACTCCAGTCAGAGCGCCCTTATGGCCCAGATCGATAAGTCCATAAATGAGGAAGAATGGATCGTTTTTGTCGGCTGGCGTCCTCACTGGATGAACGCTGAATACAATTTAAAATACTTAGAAGACCCAGATAGA
>DATGCJ010000242.1:0-7727 GCA_035312025.1 Halanaerobiales bacterium
CCCCAACCGGCTGAAAGAATAGATAACTCAATGGAAATATATGATAATGAAATTTTAATCGATGTAGAGATATTAAATATAGAGTCAGCCAGTTTCACCCAGATTAAAGATGAAGTCGGAGAAGATGAAGAAAAAATAAAGGAAAAGATGAATGAAATAGTGAATAAAAGAGGTAAGCACCATAATCCCGTGACTGGTTCCGGCGGGATGTTAATTGGTAAAGTAGCTGAGATTGGAGAAAAGTTAAAGGATAGAGATCTTAAAGTGGGAGATAGAATCGCTACTTTAGTTTCACTTTCTTTAACTCCCCTGAATATAGAAAAAATTAAGAAGGTCCATAAAGATATCGACCAGGTTGAAGTAGAGGCCCAGGCAGCTCTTTTTGAAAGCGGTATTTATGCTAAACTACCGGCTGATATGAAAGACACCCTGGCTTTAGCGGTATTAGATGTGGCTGGAGCAGCTGCTCAGACCGCTAAGTTAGTAAGACCGGGTGATAATGTTTTAATTATTGGAGCCGGTGGGAAGTCCGGCTTACTCTGCTTACATGAAGCTAAAAAAAGAGCGGGAGTAACAGGGACCGTGATCGGAATGGGCCACAGTGATTCCAGCTGTGAAAGAATTAAAGAACTAGGGGCAGCTGACATCATTATCCAGGGTGATGCGACCCAACCTGTGGAGACACTGGAAAAATTAAAAGAAAAAACCGGGGGAGAACTTGCCGATATCGTTATAAATAATGTAAATATATCTGATACTGAAATGGCTTCTGTGTTAACGACAAAAGATCAGGGTACAATATACTTTTTCTCCATGGCTACCAGTTTTACAAAAGCTGCTTTAGGAGCAGAAGGTGTAGGAAAAGATGTTAATATGATTATTGGTAATGGTTATACAAAAGGACATGCAGCAATTTCTCTTGAAATATTAAGAGAAAATAAGAAGCTGAGAGAAATTTTTGAAAGACTATATACTTAAGGTGGAGGAGTTTTTTGCCTATGAATATTGAAGAGAAAGAAGAAAACTATGAAATGCTTTATGATTCTATGAAAGCCTTAATTGAAGATGAAAAAGACTGGATAGCAAATCTGGCCAATGTTTCAGCTTTACTTTTTAACCATTTAGAAAAGGTAAACTGGGCCGGCTTTTATCTCATGAAAGAGGGGGAATTAGTTTTAGGTCCTTTTCAGGGCAAACCAGCTTGTATCAGAATAGAAGTTGGTTCAGGGGTCTGTGGCTCGGCCGTGGAAGATCGTAAGACTTATGTAGTGGATAATGTACATCAGTTTGAAGGCCATATTGCCTGTGATGCAGCTTCCAATTCTGAGATTGTCGTACCTCTCTTTTATGAAGATCAGATTATCGGTGTATTAGATATAGACAGTCCGGTAAAAAGTAACTTTGATGATCTTGATAAAAAGTATTTAGAAAAGATGGTTAACCATCTTATTGAAGTTTCCGAGGTTGAAACTTATTAATTTGAGAAAAAAAGAGGTGAATAATATTGGATATTAACAAAGAGAAACTGGTTATGCAGGCAGTACAGGGGGCAATTTCACATCCGATGGCAGCCCGTACTCCTTACCGCATGGATAGAGAAGGGAAAGGAAGGATCTTACCTGGAACCGGAGGAATCTCATATAATGTGAGAATTGGTGATCCTGCCTTTGGTTGGGCCGGAGATCATATCGAACCCGGTGTCAGCATGAAGATCAGTGATAAAAATAAGACAAATGATAACTATGGATTAGGACTTTTAGCCTGTATCGGTAATAAAGCCAGACTTATCAGTGGAGATGCTGAAGGCACTTATGGTTACGTGACCGGTACCCACGGCGGGATTGACCATGTTATTGTTGATTTTGAACCAGAAGTATTAGAAAAGTTGAAAATCGGAGATGAGATATTAATTAGAGCCTTTGGACAGGGTTTAGAATTAGATAAATATCCTGAGATCAGTGTCTTTAATCTCGATCCCAACTTACTTGATAAGATGAACATTACCCCAAAAGATGATTTTATTGAAGTGGGAGTAACAGCTGAAATACCTGCCCACCTGATGGGATCCGGTATCGGTGCTTCTAGTGTAGCATTGGGAGACTATGATATCACTACCGGTGATGAGGAAGAGATTAAAAATCTGGGTATCGATAAATTAAAATTAGGTGACTTTGTCTACTTAAAAGATTGTGATAACACCTATGGTAGAGAGTTCAAAAAAGGCGCCGGCAGTATCGGTGTGGTAGTCCACAGTGACTGTATTAAGATGGGGCACGGCCCGGGTGTTACAACCGTTTTAACGGCAAGGAATAATATTATTAGGCCTAAAATAGATAAAAATGCTAACCTCATTAACTATTTATATGATTAATGAAAATAATAGTAAATTGACAATAATACTCATGAATGCTATAATCAATTCTAACAGTAATAATTATTGATAAACTTTAATCACTTAAAGGGGGAATATATAAAATGGTAAAAAATGATATGACAGCACAAAATTTAAGATCTGCCTATGGCGGAGAAAGCCAAGCCTATCAGAGATACATGGTATGGGGTGACAAGGCAGAAGAAGATGGATTTCCAAATGTTGGTTTGCTTTTTAAAGCGATTGCTCATGCTGAACAGGTTCATGCCAGTAATCACTTTGAAGCTTTAGATAACTGTATGGGAGATTTCTTAGTTGCTTCCGGCGCAGTATTTGGACTTGGTTCAACTGCAGAAAACTTAGAAGGAGCTAAAGCCGGTGAAGACTTTGAAATCGATCAAATGTATCCTACATACAATCTGGTAGCCAAAGAGCAGCAGGAAAATGAGGCAGTTCGTTCTTTTCACTATGCCTTAGAAGCAGAAAAGATTCACTCCAGATTATTTGGAGAAGCCCGTGAAGCTGTATTAGATGGTCAGGATTATGAATTGGAATCAGTTAGTATCTGTGAAGTATGCGGCCACACAGTAGTGGACGGTACTCCGGATGAATGTCCAATTTGTGGTGCCCCTAAAGAAGAATTTAAAGTATTTGAAAAATAATTGCTAATAACATATAATTAAAGCAGAATAAAAAAATAAGGAGGAGTTTTTAATGTCCAAATATGATGTTAAGACCTTAAATGACCCTAATGATAAGACTGTTTTAGAGAAGAAACATGTTCCTTTCATTACTGCTCCAGATAGCGTTGAAAAGGGTGAGGTTTTTGAAGTAACTATTAAAATGGGTAAAGAGATAGACCATCCCATGGAAGAGGGACATTTCATTGAGTTCTTCGATGTTTATGCTGGCGACATGAAAGTTGCCAATGTGACATTTACTCCTGAATGTGAAGCAGAAGCTACACTGAAACTTAAATTAGATGAATCTGTAACATTAACCGTAGAAGAATACTGCAACCTACACGGTTATTGGAAAAACGAAAAAGAAGTTGAAGTTAAATAAACATAAATAAAAAGTTTTCAAAGTATATCCCCTCTTCGGAACGTACGAAGGAGGGGATATTTTTATATGTGAGGTGATTGTAAAGTGGAAGAAGTACCTGATCATCTAAAAAAGGGCTTAAAAATTATCTTTATAGGATTCAATCCCGGTATAAAATCATCTGAGAGCGGTCATCATTATGCCCATCCCACTAATCGCTTTTATAAGCTACTTTATGAAGCCGGTCTTACTGACCGTCTCTATGAGCCCTCCGAAGACCACAAACTGCTTAAGTTAGGGTATGGTTTAACAAATATTGTCCAGCGGCCGACCAAATCCGCGGATGGGATTAAAAGTGAAGAATATGAAGAGGGTAGAAAAGAACTATTAGAAAAGCTAAAAAAATATCGCCCGGAGGTGGCCTGCTTTACAGGGATTGGAGTATATAAAGAATTCTCGCAAAAAAGTAATGTGAAAAGAGGCCTGCAGCCGGAAAGTCATGTCAAAGGTGTTAAAGAATTTGTCATATCTTCACCCAGTGGTCTAAATAGAACACCTTATAAAAAGCAGCTTGCGATGTATAAAAAGTTAAAAGAGCTGATTGATTAAAAAGATATACTTGAAAAACAGATATTAAATGGTATACTTTAATTAAATCTGAAATTAAAAAGGAGGCCTTCCTATGGTTGAGAGATATAAAGATCCGGAGTGGCAGAATAAGATGAGAGTAAAAGTAGATGTAAACAATATGTTTAAAGAATATATCGGTGCAGAACATGGTATTAAATCAGAACATGTGGATAGTCTGGAAGAAAAGGTGGTAACTGCCCATCAAAGTATTGAAAAACAGTATGAAGAGGGTAAGTTGGGATTTATGGAACTACCTGAACAACAGGAGGAAGTAATAGATGAAATAGAGCAGTTCGCCAATAATAATAGAGATAAATTTGACAACTTCGTTATTTTGGGAATTGGTGGGTCGGCCTTAGGCAGTATTGCTTTACAAACTGCCTTAAAGAGTCCTTATCATAATTTAAAAGAAGAGGATGGACTTAATATATATGTACCTGATAATGTTGACCCTGAAAGATTCAAGAGCCTTCTAGATACTTTAGATCTAGAAAAAACTGTTTTTAACGTGATTTCAAAGTCGGGTAGTACGGCTGAAACAATGAGCCTGTTTTTAATTGCCCGCCGGACTGTAGAAGAAGCGGTCGGCCAAGATAATATAAGCGAACACTTTATTGCAACTACCAGTAAGGATTCCGGCTATTTAAGGGTGATCGCTCAAAGAGAAGGATTTAAAATGTTTTATATCCCCGATAATGTAGGGGGGAGATTTTCAGTTCTTACCCCGGTCGGTTTAGTCTATGCAGCCTTTGCCGGTATCGATATCAGAGAACTTCTGGCCGGGGCAGCCTATATGAAAAGAATCTGTTCAACTCCCGATGTTTGGGAAAACCCCGCCTATTTAAGCGGCCTATTACAGTATCTTGCTTACCAGCAGGGTAAGGTGATGTCTGTGATGATGCCTTATGCCCATTCCTTAAAAGATGTGGCAGACTGGTACAGACAGCTTTGGGCGGAATCATTGGGTAAGGAAAAAGATAGAGAAGGAGAAACGGTTAATGTAGGCCCGACTCCTATCAAGGCCCTGGGGGCAACTGATCAGCACTCACAGGCGCAACTATATATGGAAGGCCCTTATGATAAAGTGGTTAACTTTATAGAGGTTAAAGAATTTCATCAAGATATTGAGATCCCGGATTTATATGAAGATATTAAAGGAGTTTCATATTTAAGAGGTAAAAGCTTGGCTGAGCTATTAAAAACAGAGAAGAAGGCAACGGAACTTGCCTTAACCAGGAGACAGCGTTTGAATAATACGGTTATAGTGCCCAAAGTTAATGAATTTACGATGGGACAGATGTTTTACCTCTTTGAATTAGAGACCGCTTTCGTCGGAGAACTTTTTAATATCAATGCATATAATCAACCGGGGGTAGAACTAGGTAAACATTACACTTACGGTGTCTTTGGCCGAGAAGGTTATGAAGATAAAAAGGAAGAATATTACGATAGACCAAAAAAGAAGGATAAATATATTGTCTAAAAGGAGTAAGAGATTACTTTATGGAAAAAAAATATATTAAATACGAAAAAGATAATAAGGAATATGCAGCTGAATCCATATTTGTGAGCAAAAAACCTCGTTCCCGGGTTATGTTATCAATTGTAAAAGATGTAAAACCCGAAATTAATAAACACATTTTTAAAAATGAAGATATTATTGATTATCAGTCGGTTGAAAAGATAGAGGGGGATTACTATTTAATCAGTCATGAAGATAGTTGTTATCCTCCTTTAATTGACCGGATAAAAGAAGATGATATTAACTTAAAAGAAGCGGTAAAGTGGACAAAACAGATAATTGAAATCTGGGATTCTGTGGAACAGGCTAATTCGTTCAGCCATGAGATCAAGGCTAATTACTTTAGGCTGACGGAACAGGATAACATTAAACTTATCAACCCCTTTATTAATAAGAAGATCGAACAGTATAAATATCCTGATTTAGATAATGAATTTGATGAAATATACCGCCCCCCTGAAATTATTAACAGGGAAGAGTGGGATGAAAAGGCCCGTATATATAATTTCGGGGTAGTCTTTTATCTGCTGACCACCGGGAAATTCCCTTTTCAAGGTGAGGATAAGCAGGAAATGTATGATAAGAAAATGACTGGTTCTTTAATCGCACCCCGATTTGTAAATCCAGAAATATCTGAAACCTTAAGTAATTTAATTGTAGATATGTTAGCTCAAAATAAACAGAACCGCCCCGATTCCTTAACTCGTATCCTGGAAAAAATCGATGAGTTAATAAAAGAAGATTCCTATCAGGCCAGTCGAGAAGAAAGAGAAAATAATTTGAATAAAAGCGGCAGTCAACATACCAAAAATAGATTGAAGGAACAAGTCACCTTCTATTTCAGGCACCATTGGGGCAAGACCCTCTTTTTTGGCATATTGATTGGATTGATTATAGGGGTAGGAATGTTAGGGGGCAATCCGCCCGTAATAACAGAAAATACTACAGCGGATGAAGTTGTAGAGTTTTTCTATAGTTCAATAGATGAAAAGGACCCCGTAGTAATTGGCCAGACTACTACCACTGACCTGGGAGATTTAGAAACCATGGTTTCGGAAGGCCATGTTATGGAAACTATGCGGACCACCTATGGTAATTTACCCGCCGAGGAAAAAGAGGGTACGAATAAGATTTTTGGAATAAAAAATTTAAATATTAGTAAAACCCAAAAAGATGATTACTATATTTATAAAACAAACTATATTTTCTTCTATCCACGCGAGGAAGAAATGCGAGAAAAAGAGATGCAGGATACCTTAACAGTTAAAAAGGTTGAAAATAAGTGGCAGATTACTGAAATTGAAGGTAGTATAATACCGCTGATTGAAGGAAAATTTGAGGGTTAGGTGATAAAATTGAAATTAGATTATGAACATGTCGAAAAATCACTGATAGAATGGTTAAAGGGTAAAGTAAAAGATGCCCAGGCAGAGGGGGTAGTTTTGGGATTAAGTGGAGGTATAGATTCAACTGTATCTGGTATACTTGCCAAAAAGGCCTTTCCCAATAATACTTTGGGCCTTGTCATGCCCTGTTATAGTAATGCCCAGGATAAGGTTGATGCGATTAAGGTTGCTGAGAAGTTTAATATTGACTATGAAGTAAAAAATCTTAATAACATTTTCGATTCTTTTAAGGATTTGGTGGGGGCAGTAGAACAAGAAAGTCAAAACAATCTTGCTTTAGCAAATGCTAAACCCAGACTGCGTATGGTGACCCTTTATTACTATGCCGCTCAAAATAATTACCTGGTTTTAGGTACCGATAACTGGAGCGAACTTAAAGTAGGTTACTTTACAAAATACGGTGACGGTGGAATTGATTTAACAATTCTTGGTCGTTTAGTAAAAACAGAGGTGAGAGAGTTAGCAGAACATCTGGACGTACCACGGGAGATTATCGATAAAAAACCCTCAGCCGGACTCTGGCAAGACCAGACCGATGAGGATGAAATGGGCCTTACCTATGAAGAATTAGATAAATATATCTTAACTGGTGAGGCAGAACCTGAAGTTAAGGAAAAAATAGAAAATTTATCTTCTAAAAACAGACATAAACTTGAACCAATTCCAGTCCCAACCAGAGAAATTTTGTTAACTTAGCAGGAGAATTTTAAAAAGTATAGTATTATATTATTAAGAGAACAATTTAATATTGTTA
>DATGCJ010000243.1:0-7013 GCA_035312025.1 Halanaerobiales bacterium
TTGGTCCATGTCATCTGATTTTTCTTCTACATTAGTAATTTTATTGGATAAGTTATCTACACTACCCTTAGTTTCTTCAATCTGGGCGGTCTGTTCTTCAGCGCCGGAAGCTACTTCTTCAATTGCATTACCCACCTGTTCAGCTGAAGCAGATATTTCTTCACTAGAAGCAGATAGTTCTTGACTGGAAGAGGAGAGATCACTCGCAATATCTGCTACATCAGTAATTATGTTATTTAACTTATCAACCAGTTTGTTAAACCAAGCTCCTAAAGTTTTTATTTCGTTTTCATTTACTTTCTTATATACTATACATTCTTCACAAGAATCATATTCCCCAGTTAAAATCTTAGGACAGTAAATTTCATTATCAAACTCGGGGGCATAACTCCCTACATCAAACCAGCATGTTACTCCCGTTTTACCGAAGTCAGGACAGTCTTCAACCCCACAATCCATAATTTCTGAACAATTTACACTTTTCATAGGATAACCAACCGATAGATCTCCCATGGCTAATTCTGCAAAAAGTTCCTGGAATTTTTCTAAAGGATTAAATATTCGATTAGCTCCAAAGTAAGCTATTAGAGCTGCTGATACTGCTACCAATGCTATTATTATTAAAAGATAGTTTCTTAAACTGTTTATCCCGGCAAACACTTCTGACTGGTCAATCTCAACAATTAGGCCAGCTGGTCTATCACCAATTTTGGTAACTGCTAATTCTCCCAATACAGGTACATCTCTATATTCTCTGTACTGTTCTGTTGCACTAAAGTCATAATTACCATTTCCTATTGGGCCTGATAGTAACTCTACTGCTCTTGTATCAATATTTTCTTTTAGGGCTGCATCGTTTTGATACTGACCTATCAAAGTGTTAGTTAAAAGTAGGCCTTCACTATCTATCAGGTAAGCGTCAGCACTATCCCCCAGGGTATCGATACTATTATGTACTATCCTGTCAATTTTTGACTGATTTAATGTCAAGTTAGCTGTACCGACTATCATTTCAAAGTCATTTTCTCTAATTGGAGTAGATAAAACAATTGCATTGTTATTTATTACGCCGGAATAAAATAGTTCTGACCAGTTCATGTTCCCTTTTATACTTTTATTTATGTAATTTCTTTCTGATAAATCGGTCCCCAATGGTACATCCTCTGTAGTACTATAGATTACTTCACCATTTTTATCAGTTAAAAATGCAAAAGAATAACCATATTGGTTTACAAACTCTTTTAAATATCTATCAATAGTATGGATATTATACTGCCAATCATCATCTTCAGGAGATAAATTTTGACTGTAATATTTGTTTAGACTTGTCTTTATATTATCATTTAAAGCCAATACTTTAATTTCTCCTTCTCTCTCCGCAAAAAAATCTTCTAAACTATTATCGGTGATTTCCCCATACATCGCCATCGACTTATTTATCTTGTTTTCAATTTCTCCCTGTGCATTGTTGTAAAATAGATAACCTGCAACTGCTATCGGTACAATACCTACAATGAGAAACAAAATTATTAGAGTTTTTCTTAGATTGAAATTAAACATTGTTAGCTCCTCTCTTTTTTGTAAATTTTATTATTATGTATTTTAAAAATATTTTTTATGAAAAGCTTCTTTATTATTTTTTTCACATATAATTTAAAAATTTAATTACTTTCCTTTCAATTATATACACGAAAATATATTATTAATAATTAAAGCCGATATTTCCTATTTAACATTAATTATATTCTATATACTCCATAATTCTTTATATATCTATAACATTTGGACAATTATACAGTTTACTTAAACAAAAATCGTAAGTTTTTAACATAATATTTTTTCAGGCAAAAAAAATAAGCCCTTATAGCAAGGGCTTTTTGAAAAATATATTTATTTTTATATTTTTATTCTTTCATTAATTTCAAAAATAAATCTACTAAATCGGGATCAAACTGCGAACCTGAACATTCTTTTATTTCTTTTAAGGCCTTTTCTTCGCTTACAGCTTCTTTATACGGCCTACCGCTTACCATTACGTCAAAAGCATCTACTATAGATAATATGCGGGATAACAAGGGTATATTACGGCCGGCGATTCCTTCCGGATAACCAGTACCGTCCCATCTTTCGTGATGGTACAGTATATACTCTGCTATATCTGCAAATTCATCCATAGAAGATACAATCCGATAACCTGCTTCCGTGTGTTCTTTGATCTTATCCCATTCATCGTTAGTTAATTTGCCCGGTTTGTTCAATATCTCTTGTGGTATGGTTACTTTACCTATATCATGCAGTGAGGTAAGTAAGGATAACCTATCCATGTCAGGACTTGAAAGTCCCACCTCATTTCCTAATTTTAAGGAAAGTTCTTTCATCCGACTGGCATGTTCTTGGGTTTCATAACTTTTTTCACGCAGGGTGTTTAAGAAAGCAGATAGCACATTGCTCCTGGCGCTTTTTCTGTTCGTTATCTTATTTTTGTACATTCTATTCTCGGCTTTATTTAAGACTTTAAAAAGATCCTGTCCCGGCTTTTCCTTGCTTGCATTACCAAGGGAAATTGAGACTAATAGCTCTCCATCCTCTTGTTGTTTGGTTTTCTTTTGGATCCTTTTACTTATTTTTTCACTGGTTTCTATAGAGGTGTTGGGTAATAGTACTACATATTCATCTCCACCCCAACGGGCAATGATATCTTCTTTTCTACAGCTTTTTTTAATTACTTCAGCCGCTTTGATTAATAATTGGTCCCCTCTTTCATGCCCATAAGTATCGTTAACCAGTTTAAGATTATTTAGATCCCCCATTATTAAACTGATGGGTAGCTGTCTTTTGGTATCGATACGGCGCATTTCTTCTTCTAAATAGGCCCGGTTATATAAACCGGTTAGTTTATCATGAAAGGTCATGTACTTAATTCTCTCTTCTGCTTTTTTCCTTTCCGTAATATCATGGATGATTGAAAATAGATAATCTTTGTTGTCTATTTTTATAGGTCCACTGTAGACCTCAACATCTCTTATCTCACCATCAGCCAGTTTATGCTGGAACTCAAAAGTATGACTCTGACCGTCATTAGCAGTTTCCATTTCCATTTCTATTTCTTCATCCGGTAAAATATTGACCTCTTTTATTTTCATGGAAGTTAATTCTTGATAACTCCAGCCGTAATAATCAGTTGCGGCCGGGTTGGCATCGATTATCTGACCATCGGCCGGATCTATAATCATCATTACAGCATATTGGTTTTCAAATAAGGATCTATACTTTTCTTCGCTTTTGGCTAGTTCTCTTTCCATTTCATACTTTTCAGTTATATCTTCAATAAATCCATCAATTTCCATGCTGCCCTCTTCATTCATCTTATTAACCCGGGCCTCCATTTTTAGCCAAATATATGATCCGTCACCTTTATTGGCTTTAAATATAAAGTTATCAACCTGATAGTAATTTCTCAGTTTTCTAAATAGTTCTTCCCTCTTATCTGAATTAACATATACTTCGCTTAAATTACCGTAATAGTTCAGCGCTCCTTCTAAAGTAGAAAAACCTAAAATATTTAACAACTCGGGGTTGGCAAGTAAGAGGTCTCCTTTTAAGTTGGACTTAAAGACCCCAACCGGAGCATTTTCAAACAGTTCTCGGTATTTTTTCTCGCTTTCTTTTAGCTCTTTTTCTGATTTTTTCCTTAGTTTTTCATTTTTGATTGATTCTACTGCATAAGAAAGGTCACTTGTGAGTTCTCTTAATAATTCAATCTCTTTTTTATCAAAGTAATTCGGTTCATCGATACATAAAGATAGAATACCCCATAAATTATCAAATACTGTTAAGGGAAAGATTGCCATTGAACGATCTTTATTATAGAACTTTAGCTCTTTATTAATTTTATCATTATCAGAATTAATATAAGAAACTAAGGTATCAGCTTTTATATCATAGGTATTCTCAATTTGGCTAACTGAATCATAGTTATCAAAATCAATATCTACATCATCTATGAGCCAGCTGTGAACACCGGCAGAACCTGTTATATTTAATTTATTTTTATTTTGATTAATCTTACCGATCCAGGCCGACTTATAATTACCGTTCTCAGTAATAACCTCACAGGTTTTTGAAAAAAGTTCTTCTAAGTTGTTATTACGAACTATTACCTGATTTACATCACTTAATATATTATATAACCTATTTAATTTATTGATCTTATTTATCATTTCTTTTCTTTCAGTTATATCTACAGCAATACTTAAGACTAATCTATTTCCTGCTTCGTCTCTCCCTAAGGGGGCAGAACTGAAATCCCATATTCTAACCTCGCCCTCTTTGGTTTGGATTTCAAACTCGCCGTCATGTCTTTTCTTGTTTTTTTCAAAAAGTTGTTCCACATAACTGCTTACCTGGTTTCTTCTTTCTCCATAGGCTTGTTCGAACCAATCATCTATATGTTTAATATCTGTAAGATCATAACCTGATATTTCTGTCCAGGCATCATTAATCTGCTTAACTTCTCCCTCTTCAGAATGGATCATCATCGGATAGGGAGCTGTTTTGATAGCAGTGGAAAACAGGTTTTCTCTTCTTTTTATCTCCTGGTTTAAGTTATACTTTTCGGTAAAATCCCTAAATACCATTACAGCCCCATAGATATTATCATCTTGGTCGCGAATAGGGGCAGCACTATCGGCAATATGGTATTCTGTACCGTCTTTAGAAATTAATTTAGTGTGGTTGGCTAGTCCCATTATTTTGCCTTGTTCAAATACTTTCTTAACCGGGTTTTTGACTTCTTTTCTAGTTTTCGCATTGACTATCTTAAATACCTTATTCACTGGTTGGTCTTCAGCTTCGGCAAAGTTCCAGCCAGTTAATTCCTCGGCAATTGAATTCATTCTTACTACTTGACCGTCTTCATCTGTTACTATAACCGCATCTCCGATTGAATTTAAGGTTATCGATAGAAATTTGTTGTTCTCTTTAATCTGTTCTTCCTGTTTTACATTTCTAATTACATTACTAATTCTTTCCGATATATCTTTTAATAGTTCAAACTCTTCTTTTAAGAATGGTGTATCGTTGTATTCAATGGGTTGTGGGGTTAAATAACATACTTCGACCTCTCCCACCTTACTGCCATTGATCTTTATATCAGCCGTTTGACACCATTCGGTCTCCTTAAAGTTATCAGTTTTAAACACCTTACCATCATATTTTATTCTGGCACAGGTAACTTCCGAATACTGCCAGACTGGTGGTAAAATATTTACTATTTCTTCCAGAGAGTTTCTTAACTTCAAATCTGGTTTATCTATGACCTTAGAGATCTTAAATAGTCCTCTTAGTTCTTTGACTCTTTCCTTTAATTCAAAGTTTCTATCTCTAATTTGCGAGGAACTTCTTATGATATAGAAAGCAGCTACAATTACAGTAAAAACCTCTATTAGATAGCTGCCTAACTGGATATGGAGATTATATAAGTCCTGAATGGCAAGGGTTATTATTGCAAAAATTGTAGAATAAATTGCTCCCCGCCTTCTATATTGAATACTGGCAAATATTACGAATAATATTATCAAAGGTTCAATTATTTCCATTCTTACGGTTAAGGCTAAAATTAAGATTATAAGGGCCAGGATATATCCGATATACTTTTTATTTAAAATCTCTTTAAAACTCTCAAAAAAATTATTATCTATCATTGATGCACCGTCCTCTAAGAAAATAAAATTTATTATAATCATTCATTTATATTATATATATTTTATAAAGGTAAGGTATTTCCTGTTTTATAAGGGAAATAATATTCCATATTACGAAATTTCATAAAAAAGACGTGTGATCTATTTTAAACCACACGCGATTAGAGCTTATTATTAATTTGCTTACACTACCACGTAGAACCTTTGAATAATTATTGGTGAAATGATATTTAATTTATAGGGCCAGTCTCTAAAATAGTATCAAAATCAGGATATTTACTTATTATCTCTATATAAGTAATAAGCATATACTCATTTTTCCATTGAATATTAGCAGCACCAGATTTATTTGTTTCAAAGACACAAGCTTCATAATTAGTACTTAAAAAATATTGAATTTCAGGTTTCAGTCCCCATAATTTTGCTTTAATAATTACTGAGTCCTTAGGATTGTAATTTATCGATGCAGTTCCACCGGCTGTATTTTTTTCCGGACCGTTATATTCAGGATCTACATGGAATTCAATTCCTTTGTAAATTTGTGCTGAAATTAATCCTGAAAAAGCAAAGATGGTTATGGTAATGATAATATAAATAGTCAAAAATTTCCTCATCCTTTTTCCCTCCTTATCACAAATTTGAGCAATAAAAAGCTGGGAGGGAATCTTATTTTTAATAATCTAATTTTATTTTTCAAAACTGCTTTCTATTTTAATTATATAAAATATTATCAAAGTTAATCACATTCAAAATTCTTAAATTAATTAACAACTTCCATATATTTTACCTTCAATATTAAAATGTTTTTGGTCAAAAACAGAAAACAACCTCCTAATATCTAGAAGGTTGTTGTTTTTCTTAGGAACTTCTTCTATGTTGTTTTATCTTCTCAAATGCATCCTGTATTTCTTTAAACTTCTGTTCTGCAAATTCCTTGTACTCTTCCGGTAGTCCCTTACCTATTACATTATCTGGATGGAAGTCTTTTACTTTTTGCCTGTACTGCTTTTTGATTTCACTCATCTTAGCATCGGGTGAAACTTCCAGGATTTTATAATACTTCTCCATAGAGCCTGAATCTGATTGTTCATACCTGGCTAAGATACTTTCATATTGGCTGTCGCTTATATTAAAAATCTCTTTGGTTCTTTTTATATAACTTCTTTCTTGAGCATGAAACTGATTATCAGCAACAGCTATTCTAACTAAGAGGTCTAGCATACTAACAAGCAAGGTCCTTTCATGTCTAAAATGGTTGTAGAACTGTTTGGCAAAGTCTTCAAAACTATCATTATTTCTTTTAGCTTCATC
>DATGCJ010000244.1:0-10100 GCA_035312025.1 Halanaerobiales bacterium
AAAGTTTATACTTTAGGTCCTTTAATACACAACCCGCAAGTAGTTGAAGATTTAAGACAAAAGGGGGTATATTTAGCCGAAAGTATTGATGATATCGATGACGGTATATTAGTCATCAGAACTCATGGTGTAGAACCTAAAGTATTAGAGAAAGCCCAAGAAAAGGGCTTAAATATTATAGATGCGACATGTCCCTTTGTCAAAAATGCTCATAAATATGCAAAAAAGCTGGTTGAAACAGATTATCAAACCTTTATCTTCGGAGACAGAAACCATCCGGAAGTAAAAGGAATTTTCGGTCATACTGACAATAAGGGGATAATTATTGAATCTGTCGAGGAGCTACAAGGAATAGATCTTAATGAAAACATCGGACTAGTTGCTCAAACTACCCAATCTTATGAAGATTATTTGGAAATTATAAGCTACTTATTACCAAAAGCAAAAGAACTTAAAATATTTAATACGATTTGTAATACGACGGGTAATCGACAGAAAGCTGCTAAAGAATTAGCCAAAAAGGTTGATGTGATGTATGTTATTGGTGGTCACAATAGTGCCAATACAAAACGTTTAGCAGAAATAAGTGCTAATACCGATACACCAACCTTTCACATAGAGACAGTTGATGAGATCAACTGGGAAAATATTAAAAATGTAAATAAAATTGGAATTACCGCAGGGGCATCGACCCCTGACTGGATAATCAAGGAGGTCTTGGAAATTATGTCTGAAGAAAAAAAAGAAGTTGAAGGAAAAGAACAGGAAGAATTAGAAGAGCAGGTAGAAGAACAAGTAGAAGAACCTACCGAAGAAGAAGTTGAACAAGAAGCAGAAGAAATCGTAGAAGAAGCAAAAGAAGAAGTAGAGGAGGAAGAAGCCAAAGAAGCAGCAGAAGAATCTGAAGAAGAAACAGAGGAAGCCAAAGAAACAGCAGAAGAATCTGAAGAAGAAGCAGAGGAAACTGTTGAACCAGCTGCCGAAGCTGAAGAAGATGAAGAAGCAGAGGAAAGTGAAGAACCAACCGAAGAAACTGCTGAAGTTGAAGAAACAGCCGAGGAAGCTGAAGAAGAAAGCGAAACTAAAGAATTCAATTACAGCGATAACGATATCGCTGATCTTAAAAAAGGTCAAAAAGTTACTGGTACTGTAGTAGAAATTAATGATGATGGAGTTTATGTAGATGTAGGATATAAAACAGACGGTTTTATTCCTAAAGAAGAACTTGACCACCGCAAAGTAAATAATCCACGCGATATAGTAGAAGAAGATGAAGAAATTGAAGTTATCATCTTAACTTTAGAAAATGAAGAAGGCAATATGATTTTATCTAAGAAAAAGGCTGATTATGAGAAAGCCTGGGAAAGAATCATAGAAGCTTATGAAGATGATGAAATAATTGAAGCCGAAGTTACTAAAGAAGTTAAAGGTGGTCTTGTTGTTGATGTAGGAGTTAGAGGATTTATTCCTGCTTCTCATGTTGCTGTTGGCTATGTTGAAGATCTCAGCGATTATGTAGGAGATACTCTTAGATTGAAAGTAATTGAAGTTGAAAGAGATAAAAATAATGTAGTTCTTTCTGCTAAAAAAGTTATCGAAGAAGAAAGAGCGGAAAAGAAAGTAGAAACTCTTGAAAACTTAGAAGAAGGCGATACAGTAAAAGGTACAGTAACCAAGTTAGTAGACTTTGGTGCTTTTATCGATCTCGGTGGAATCGAAGGCTTACTTCACATCTCTGAAATGTCCTGGGGTAGAATCGAACATCCTTCTGAAGTATTAGACGAAGGAGAAGAAGTTGAAGTTAAAGTTCTGGGAGTAAATAAAGAAGACGAAAGAATTTCTCTCGGTCTCAAACAATTAATGCCCGATCCCTGGGAAGAATTTGCCAGAAAGCATTATGAAGGAGAAAAGATTGAAGGTAAGATTACTAAGCTTGTTGACTTCGGTGCTTTTATGGAAGTTGCAGATGGTATTGAAGGACTTATCCATATTTCTCAATTATCACAAAAACATGTTGAAACCCCGGATGAAGTTGTAGAAGCTGGCGAAACTCGTAAAGCAGAAATAATCAATATAGATCCGGAACAAAGAAGAATTGGCTTAAGTCTTAAAGGTCTCGAAGGAAAACAAGAAAAAGAAGAAAAGAAAGAGAAAAAAGATAAGAAAAAACCAGAAGCCGAAGGAAAAGATGGAGAAGGAGAAACCTCTTCTGGTGCTACAATTCAGGAATTAGTAGGCGATATCTTCGATAAAGAAGAAGAATAATGTAAAATAAATAGATGAAATTATGGGCCTTACTATTCAGTTTAAAGAATAGTAAGGTCTTTATTTTTTGTTAATAGCATAGTATATTGCTAAGGCTTCAAAGATATGTTATTATTTTATGTAGCAGGAGGAAAGTAAAAATGATTGAAGTAACTAATGTAAAAGAAAATAGTACAGCAGATAAACTAGGTATTGAAGCCGGTGATAAAATATTATCTGTTAATAATAAGGATATAAAGGACTATATAGATTATAACTATCAGGTTGCCGAATTTAACTTTAAATTAAAGGTTAAAAAGAAAAATGGTGAAATTAAAAACTATGATGTCCAGAGAACATATGATGAAAAACTCGGGATAGAGTTTGACGAAATAGTCTTTGATGGGTTGAATAAATGTAAAAATAAATGTATATTCTGCTTTGTTGACCAACAACCACCTGATTTACGCCAAACTTTAAACATCAAGGATGATGATTACCGGTTTTCTTTTTTACAGGGCAGTTATATTACCCTGACAAATTTGTCCGATAAAGATTTTGAACGGATTGTTAAGTATAACTTGAGCCCTTTAAACATTTCGGTTCATACTACTGATCCCCAGCTGCGTGAATATATGATGAAAAATCCCAAAGCAAAAAATATACTAAATCAATTAGATTACTTGAGTGAAAACGGTATTAACTTCAATACCCAGATTGTACTTTGTCCGGATATTAATGATAAAGAGAAATTAAATGAATCTATTAATGATTTAAGCCAATATTATCCACACATATTATCGCTGGCAGTAGTACCGGTCGGATTAACAAAATATAAAAATGAAAATTTAAGGATATATGATGAAAAAGAAGCTGCCCAGATACTTAAACAGATTAAAAATTGGCAGAAACAGATTAGTGATAAATATGGTGAAAACTTTTTATATGCGGCTGATGAGTTTTATCTATTAGCAGATATGGATATCCCGAATTATGACCATTATAATGATTTTCCACAACTCGAAAATGGTGTCGGGCTGACCAGATTATTTAGAGATTATTATTATGATATTAAGGATAAATATATAGATAAAATAAAGGGAGGCAAAGAAAATAAAGAGTTTTATCTACTAACCTCTGTTTTAGGTAAAAAAGCCATAAAACCGATAATTGAAGATATAAATGAAAGCCTTACTAATATGAGTATCAATATAGAGGTGGTAGAAAATAAATTTTTTGGTGAGACAGTTACCGTGACCGGTTTATTAACCGCACAAGATATTGAAAGTAAAATAGAATCAGTTGAAGGTGAGAACTTTATCTTACCAGGCATAACTTTAAATGATGAGGATATGTTTATAGACGAAGTTGATATCAAAGATTTTAAAGATAAATTTATAGATAAGAAAATATATGTATGCAATGATATAAAAGATATTTTGGAGGTGTTAGGAGATGTCAAAAACAGTAGTGGCGATAGTAGGCAGACCAAATGTAGGTAAATCCACCTTATTTAATAGGTTGGCTGGTACCCGCATTTCAATCGTCGAAGATGAACCCAGTATTACGAGGGATCGGATATATGCAGATGCAGAATGGCTGGACCATAAGTTTAAATTAATCGATACCGGTGGAATTGAAACCGAAAGTGATGAGGCCATAAAATCAATGGTAAAAAAGCAGTCCGAACTTGCCATTGAAGAGGCTGACTTTATACTATTTGTAGTAGATGGGAGAGCCGGTTTAACTGCCTTAGATGAAGATGTTGCCCAAATTTTAAGAAAATCTAACAAAGAAGTTTTTGTAGTAGTAAATAAAATTGAAGACTTTACCAATATGCAGGAAGATGTCTGGGAATTTTATTCCCTCGGCTTTGAAGTAGTAGTTCCCATTTCAGCTGAACATGGTAAAAATATCGGTGATCTTTTAGACCATGTTATTGATGGATTAGATGAAGTAGAAGAGGAAGAAACTGAAGATGTTATTAATATTGCTATAGTAGGTAAACCAAATGTCGGTAAATCTTCTTTAATAAATTATCTAGTCGGTCATGAAAGGGTAATAGTGAGTGAAAAACCGGGTACTACCAGAGATGCGATCGACACAACAATAGAATTTAATGATGTTAAATACAATTTAATCGATACAGCCGGGCTCAGACGGAAAGCGAGAGTCAATGATGATATTGAATATTACAGTAATATTAGGGCAATTAGGGCAATTGAGAGATCAGATGGGGTCCTGATGATGATTGACGCCCAGTCAGGGGTGACAGAACAGGATAAAAAGATATCGGGCTATGCCCATGATGCTGGCAAGGCGATGGTTATTGCTATTAATAAGTGGGACTTGATTAATGCTGATTCGGATGAAATGGCCCACTATAGAGATGAAGTATACTATAATTTGAAGTTTTTAAATTATGTACCAGTCAGTTTTATCTCGGCCCTGACGGGAAAAAGAGTTGAAGAAGTTTTAGAATTACTTGAGTACAGTGTGGACCAGAGTACTAAGCGGATTAAAACCGGTTTATTAAATGAGGTTATCCAGGAAGCCGTCCAGCTTCGAGAACCGCCCACTAAAAAAGGAAAACAGCTCAAGATATATTACAGCAGCCAGGTAGACGTAAAACCACCTACTTTTGTATTTTTTGTTAATAATCCAGATTTGATGCATTTTGCATATCAGAGATATCTGGAAAACACAATAAGGGAGAATTTTGGTTTTATCGGAAGTCCAATTGTAATAAAAATCAAAAAAAGGGGTTAAAAACTATGAAATTAGTTTTAGTTTTTATATTTGCCTATTTATTGGGTGCAACACCGAATGGTTATATCTTTGGCATGAAATTTGCCGGCAAAGATATTAGAAACTACGGTAGCGGTAATGTTGGGGCAACCAATGTTGCTCGGGTTGCCGGATATAAAGTTGGTTTATTAGTAGCAATTTTAGATATTGCCAAAGGGTATGTGGCAGTTTTAATGGCCCAATATTTATTATTACCTGAATATTCCATGGGCTTTGTCTTTGCAGCCGTATTATTAGCGGTAATCGGCCATAATTGGTCAATATTTCTATCTTTTAATGGAGGAAAAGGGGTAGCAACCAGTGTAGGTATTATACTCCGTCTATTTCCCTATTCCTTATTAGTACTATTTATTGTCTGGATTATTATGATAATAATAACTAAAATGGTCTCGGTAGGTTCAATATTAGGCGCCATTTCTCTCCCCTTTAGTGTAGCATTAATTTATAGTACTGATACATCATATCTCATTTTTAGTACAATAATTACACTCTTAATTATATTTAGCCACCGTTCCAATATTAAGAGATTAATAAATGGTAATGAGAATAAGATGAGCTGGCCGCCGGGAAAGGAAGGATAATCAATGTCATCTAAGATAAGTGTAATCGGGGGAGGCAGTTGGGGAACTGCCCTGGCCCAGGTAGCGGCTGCCAATATAGATGAGGTATTAATTTACGCCCGGGATCAGGAAGTGGTCAAAACAATCAATAATCAATCAAATAATTTTAAGTATTTTCCGGATGTAAAATTAAAGGCAAATATAAAAGCAACAAATGATTTAGAGCAAATCATTGACTTTTCAGAGTATGTTATTTTATCTGTTCCCACTAGTGCTACACGGACGGTTATGAAAAAAATCGCAGACAAGCTTACACAAGAACAAACTATTCTATCTACAGCCAAGGGGCTAGAAATAGAAACTTTTAAAACCAATTCTGAGATAATAAGTGAGTTTTTTGAGGGTGATATTGCTGTTTTATCCGGCCCTACCCATGCAGAAGAGGTTATTAAAGAAATTCCAACTGCGATTGTAGTGGCCGCTCAAGATAAGAAAGTAGCAGAAAATATTCAAAAAAAGCTGATGACTGCGAGATTCAGGATTTATACTATAGAGGACGTTAAAGGAGTTGAACTAGCCGGGGCAGTTAAAAATATTATAGCTGTGGCCTCCGGTGTAACTGATGGAATCGGTTATGGAGATAATACAAAGGCCGCTTTAATAACCAGAGGTTTAGCTGAAATAGTAAAATTTGGCCTCTATTTAGATACTAAAAGAGAAACCTATAATGGTTTAGCAGGTTTAGGGGATTTGGTAGTTACCTGCAATTCTGATCATAGTAGAAACAGAAGATTTGGCATCCAAATTGGTCAGGGTAAAACGTTTGAAGAAGCAGAACAGATAGTCAAACAGGTGGTAGAAGGGGCTAAAACAGCAAAAGCAGTATATAAATTCTTACAGGAAAATGAGGAAATTGAAATGCCGATTACAGAAGAAGTATATAAGGTACTTTATGAAGATAAGGACCCACATCAGGCCTTAGATGATTTGATGTTAAGAGAACCGCGTAATGAATTTTATTATTTACCATAAGTCAGGAACTTAGAAATACAAATAAAGGATTTTATTTTCTTATATTGAATTTAATATATTAGAATTAATATATAAAATTATAATATTACTATACCTGAAAGGGGTTTTTTTATGTCTGTAAAAATTATAGCTGATTCTGGTTGTGATTTACCAAAAGATTTACTCAATGAATACAATATTACGGAAGCACCACTTTTAGTCTATCCGGAAGGTAAAGAAGATCAAGCCGAAAAAATTGATGATCCCAAAGTTATTTACGATGGAATGAGAGATGGAAAAGTATTTAAAACTGCTCAAGTACCACCCAGCTTTTTTGAAAAAGTATTTACAAAAATAGCTAAAGATAATCAACCAGCTATTTATATTGCTTTTTCTTCTAAATTATCAGGCACTTATCAATCGTCTGTAGTTGTAAAAAATAATATTGAAAAAGAATATGATAATTTAGACCTGACAATCATTGATTCCAAATGTGCTTCGCTTGGTTACGGGATGATTGTCTATCAGGCGGCTAAGATGGCCAAAGAAGGTTACAGTAAAGAGGAAATTATTGATACAATAAAACATCATAAAAAGCATATGGAACATATTTTTACAGTAGATAATCTTGAATATTTAAGACGCGGTGGTAGAATAAGCAGAACTGCTGCTTTTGTAGGCGGTCTTTTAAATATTAAACCGATCTTAGATGTGGAAGATGGTGAGTTAGTACCCTTAGAAGAAAAAAGAGGTCGTAGAAAAGTAATGGACAGAATGATCGAACTAATGAAAGAAAGGGGTACCAATCTCCATGATCAGATGATAGGTATCAGCCATGGGGATGATCCGGAAGGCGCCAAGAAGTTAAGAAACATGATTCAAAATGAATTTAAACCAAAGGGTTATATTGTCAATATGATCGGTTCTGCCATCGGAGCCCATTCTGGACCAGGTACCCTTGCGGTCTATTTTCTTAATGATACAGATTATTAAAAATTTTTAATAGTTGTAAGGAGGATTTCAGTAATCAATATATAATATATATACTAAGTCGAATAAATATAAATAAATGCATAAACTTATTAACAAGGAGGAAATTTAATGAAAAGAAGAGTTTTAATAATGGGGGCAGCCGGGAGAGACTTTCATAATTTCAATACTTTTTATCGCAATAACGATGATTACGAAGTAGTTGCCTTTACAGCTACTCAAATACCCGATATTGAAGGCCGTAAGTATCCTGCCGAATTAGCAGGTGAGAACTATCCTGAAGGTATTCCAATTTATCCTGAAAGTGATATCGACCAAATTATTGAAGAAGAAAATATTGATGAAGTTGTTTTTGCTTATAGTGATGTTAGCTATGAATACTTGATGAGTAAAGGTTCCCAGGTAATGGCAGCTGGTGCTGACTTTAAAATGATGGGTAAAGAATCCACCATGTTGGAATCAGATGTTCCAGTTATCGCCGTTTGTGCGGTAAGAACTGGTGTTGGTAAAAGTCAAACCACAAGAAGAGTATCTGATATACTGAATGCAATGGGTAAAAAAGTTGTTGTAATTAGACACCCCATGCCTTATGGAGACTTAGTTGCACAATCTGTTCAGCGTTATGAAAAGTATGAAGATATGGAAAAAAATGATTGTACCATTGAAGAAATGGAAGAATATGAACCTCACATTGAAAGAGGTAATATCTTATACGCTGGTGTAGATTATGAAAAGATATTAAGAGAAGCAGAAAAAGAAGCAGATGTAATCTTATGGGATGGCGGCAATAATGATATGCCATTTTATAATCCGGATCTTATGATTACATTGGTTGATCCTCATAGAGCAGGTCATGAACTTTCCTATTATCCAGGTGAGATCAACTTGAGATTAGCAGATGTAGCCTTAATTAATAAGGTATCTACCGCTAATCCTGAAGATGTTGCAAAAGTAAGAGCTAATATTCAAAAAGTAAATCCGGCCGCTACAATTGTCGATGCAGCTTCTCCAATTTTTGTAGAAGAGCCAGAATTGATCAAAAACAAGAGAGTATTAGTTGTTGAAGATGGCCCTACTTTAACACATGGCAATATGGAATACGGAGCAGGCGCAATTGCAGCCCGTAAATTTGGTGCCAAAGAATTAATTGATCCTCGCCCCTATGCCGTAGGTTCAATTAAAGATACTTTCGATAAATACGGTCATTTATCTGATATCTTACCTGCTATGGGTTATGGTAAGAAACAGATGAAAGAACTAGAAGATACAATTAAAAATTCTGATGCAGAATCAGTAGTTATCGGTACACCGATTGATCTAACCAAGATCATCGATATCGATAAGCCTCATACTAGAGTAAAATATGAACTGCAGGAAATCGGAAAACCAAATCTACAGGATTTAATTGATCAGTTAAATCTATAAATTACTGAATTTGAAGCCCCCTCTTGTAGGGGGCTTTTTTCAACTTTAGTGAAAAAGCAAGGATGATAATTATGTTAAAAGAAAGTTTAAAGGTATTAAGAGAAGGTAAAATACAAAATAATAAGTATGTATTATACTGGATGCAGGCCGCCCAAAGGGTTCAGGATAACCCGGCATTGGACTTTGCGATTAAAAGGGCTAATGATATAGAAGTACCATTAGTTGTATTTTTTAACCTAACTGCTGATTTTCCGGAAGCAAACCTGAGGCATTATCATTTCATGTTAGAAGGGTTACGGGAAGTAAAAAAAGATTTAAAGGAGTTAGGCCTTAAATTTATATTGAAAATAGGTAATCCGGTTATTAATGTAAAAAATTTAAGTAAAGATGCAGTCATGGTAATATCAGACCGCGGTTACTTAAAAGTAGAAAGAGCCTGGAAAAAGGAAATAGCTGAAAAGATTAAATGCCGCTTTGTACTTGTTAATACCAATACAATTGTCCCGGTTGAGATTGCTTCTGACAAAGAGGAATATGCAGCCTATACAATTAGAAAGAAGATCAATAATAAAGTAGAAAGATTCATAGATGTAGTTGATAAGGAAAAATTAAAAGTAAATTCTCTTCGATTAAATATTAAGGGAGAAGTCTTAGAAAATATTGATAACTTAATAAACAAATTATCGATAGACAAATCTGTTAAACCGAGTCCTTTTTTCAAAGGTGGTTCTAGCGAGGCTTTAAATAGATTAGAAACATTTATGGAAAAGAACCTCCAATTATATGAAGAGTACGGGAGTAATCCCGACTATGATGTAACTTCTAAATTAAGTCCCTATTTACATTTTGGGCAGATCTCGCCTGCCTATATCTATAAGAGAATAAAATGGAATGATATTAAGGCGGAAGACTTCTTAGAACAGTTAATAGTTCGAAGAGAACTTAGTTTTAATTATATATATTATAATGATAACTATAACCAAAAGTTAACAGACATCTTACCGGACTGGGCGGTTGAAACATTAGAAGAACATGAGAGTGATAAACGAGAGTATATCTACA
>DATGCJ010000245.1:0-4312 GCA_035312025.1 Halanaerobiales bacterium
AGTATTCGGACCCTGGAGCGCAGCCGCAGCAGCTCCTATCACACATGCCTTCATCTGTGATGTGCAGACGGGAGTTGAAGGTAATATACTGGCTTATTTTAAACTTCCGAACTTAAGACAGCCGGCAGCCGGGGAAACCCTGACTATACTGGTAGATGACTGCACTTTAAAGATGGGATAGGAGAATACAGATGATATTAAAATGGGAGTCTGCAGATGGTAAAGTAATAGAATTTACCAATAAGAATAAATACATCTTAGAAAGTACATCAGGCTTTGGTTATCCCCCTAATGATTTAAGTTCAGTAAAATCCCCTTATCAAATGGGGAACACATTGATTGGGCAGGTAATTCAGCCTAGAGATATGGAAATAGAATTTATAGTTATTACAGATAAGAAAGATCAATTATTCCAGTATAAAAGAGAGATCATCAAAGCGTTTAATCCGATTAAAGGAATTGGTCAGTTAACTTATATTGACTCCACTAATAACAAATATCAAATTAAAGCAGTCCCAGAGCAGTCTCCCATTTTCAAAGAAGATTACAAAACTTATCAAAATATAAAATTAAACTTACACGCTCCCGATTCCCGTTGGTATAACCCGGACCCTATTAATATAACATTGAACCAATCTACTGAACTAATTAACAGCGGTGATACAGTTACTCCGATAGAAATAACCTTAGATGGTCCAATGAGTAACCCTGTGCTTATAAATACAACAGCAGGTAAAAAGATCAGGTTAGACCATTCAATCGGGAGTGGGGAAAAGATAGTTATCAATACTAAATTTGGAAGTAAAAGTATCTATCTTTATGATAGTCTCGGCAGAAAAAGAAAAGCTTTCTCCCTGCTCTTTTTTGATTCACAACTTTTCGGTCTGAAAACAGGTAGTAATATTATAGATTTAAGAGCATCTAATATGAGTGAAGAAAGTAATGCAACAGTAAGTTATAAGGAAAGATACCTTGGAATATAAATAATCTAGGAGTGAGAAGATGGCAGGCAGTTTAACAAATGCTGGGGAAACCCTAGCTTTAAATACAGTATTTAGAGGTACCGATGATATTTATGTAGGATTAGCTACCTCTACAATTACAGAAACTGACGATTTAGCGACGATTATAGAAGAAGATGACGCTAATTACATTAGAGAATTAATAACTTTTACAGCTCCAGCCGATGACGGGACAGGGGTTTTTAAAATAGAAAATGATAGTTTGGTAGAGTTTCCAGCTTTTAGTTCAGATGCCGACAATAACATTACCTATGCTTTTATTACCAAGGAAGCTAGTGCAACTTCAGGGGACATAATCGCATTTGCAGATTTAGGATCAGGGAAGTTACCGGGAGCTGGAGATAAATTATTTATACCAGCCGGCGGACTGTCAATATCGCTGGATTAAAAGGAGATGTAATTATATGGCGCTAGGTGATATTATTTATGATATTAATAAATCTTATAACATAACAGACATTGAGATATTTGAAAGTAGTGAAAAGGTTGCCTTTTGTTATGGATATAATGCAGTGGTATATGATCTAATCAATGATAAAAGTACAGCAGAATATATACATGGTCAATTAACTAAGGGTATAGAACTTTCCAATGATGAAACTAAGATAGCATCATTTGATAGTGATAATGTTAAAGTATGGGATGCAGTAACAGGTGATCTGATTACAACGTTTTCAGGCCATATCAGTTATGAAACTATACGAAAAGTTGCCTTTACAAAAGATGATAGTAAAGTAGTTTCTGTTTCAAACTCTGAAATTCATGTATGGGAAATAACCTCAAATAATATATCATTAACATTTACAGACCAACCAGGAGGAGCAACCAGCCTTGCTATTTCCACAGAGGGAACAATGATTGCTTCAGGTGGTGGTTATGATGATGAAATATTAATTTGGGATATATCAACAGGAAACATAATACATACATTAACCGGTCATTCATCACATATAAATTCCATTGAGTTCCATCCAGATGGAGATAAGATAATTTCAGGAAGTTCTGATAATACTGTTAAAATATGGGATATATCTACCGAAGAAGTTATTAGTGAATTCACTCAGCATACTGGAGCTGTAAATTCCTGTGTGTTTTTTCCAGATGGTGAATATGTTATTTCCGGTGGCGAGGATTCCAAATTATATATATGGGATTCAGAAAACAATGATGTTTTATATGACAAAACCTGTTCAAACGGAGTAGATGATGTTGCCTGTAATTCTAAAGGCTCAATGATAGCTGCAGGTATAGGTAAAGCAGAATTTATTGAATTAATTGATACTAGCGGATTAGTTTTAAAAAATAACAATGGGCAGCTATATAATACAGATCCGGATTATTTAAATATACCTGTTAAATTAGGCAGAATAATGATTACAGAAAGCTCGGATATATATGAATTGAATTTTCAAAATAATAATGGAGTTTCAATAAAAAATGTAAACCTATCTGCTTCTGCTGAAAAAACTGGCACAGATTTAACTTTTGGAAGTACTATGGATCCCTTTGAAGACTTACAGTCAATTACATTTGAAGGTCCTTATGAGCCTGGCACATCAGAAAAGTTTTATATCAGGCTTAATACTGACCTTGAAGCAGTAAAGGGAGAGAATAACGTCGAAATAGATGCTTCTGCTGAATTTGCCTATTAATAACACTAAGTATTTGAAGAGGAGTGAGAAAGATTGGAAATAACAGCAGCTTTGAATCTTCAATCAAATACATCATGTGTTATAGATACAATAGAAACTTCATTAGTTAAATATAATTTGGTATATAATATAATAGATTTAAAAACAACTGCCAATATAAATGTGGAATCTAGAGTCGAAGTTATTCTTGAAGCTGATAGTAAACCTATAAATCAGTTAAGTAGTTTATACAATTTATATGATAGTAAGCTAGAAATGAATATTAATCTTACAAGCAGTCTAAAGACTAGTTTAGATAAAGTAAAGAAACCTGCAAATATTACAACTGCATATTATAATATTTATAGTCTGGAAATTAATTTTGAGGTTTCAATAAAAAGTAGAACAGAAATATTTGTTAAATCTTCTACAAAGCCAATAATAAAGACTAGTGGGAATTATGTTCTTTACAGCAGTATGGTAACAGCAGATATAAGTATAAGAAGTAACAATATAATTAATTTACTAAGCTCTCCTAAGCCTGAAGCTTTTACTACTGCTAAATATAAATTATATGACGTGAGAATCAGTGCCGAAATAGATATTCATGATTCTGTAAGTATAGCGACCGGTAGAATTGATAGGCAAAGAAGGATAACTTCTGCTAGATATCAATTAGAAGATGAGCCCGGTTATATCAGGATAGCTATTAACTCAAAACCTCAAACTGACCTTATTATTACCTACTTATCAAATAATGAATCAATTATGGTTTTAGATCCGGAATTAAATCTGTTAACCTACCTCGATGATATAAAATACTTTTCCTGGATCAGGAGATGGAGGAGAGCAGATAGTTTCAAGTTAAAGATGAACAGGTATAAAGATAATGCGAAATACTTGAAAGTAAACAATTATCTTGTAAAGAAAACCGGTGATGTGATGAGAGGTGGCAGGATTAGGGAACGACAGATTAAAGTTAATGAAAACGGCAGGAGTTCAGAAGTTTGGGAGATCAAGGGAAGAGGTTTCGGTAATATATTCAACAGCAGAGTGGCCCTACATAATATTAACATAGAAGATGGGTTTGATACTTTGGAAGCTTCTGCTGAGAAAGTTATGAAATATTATGTTGATGTTAATGCAGTCAATCCTAATGACAATAAAAGGAAGATACCCAATTTAAGGATTGAAGAAAATAAAGGCTTAGGTAAAATCATTAAATACAAAGCAAGGTTTCAGAAATTATCTGATATTCTCTATGATATCTCAAAGGTTACTGGACTAGGATGGGATATAAAATTTGATTTAAAAAACAAAGAATTCATCTTTCAGGTATTATATGCAGAGTTAAAACCTGAAATTAAGTTATCAACTAATACAGATTCAGTTCAGAAAATTAAATTTGCAGAAGATCATTTGAATTCTATTAATACAGCAGTAGTTGCCGGTCAAGGAGAAGGATCAAATAGAATGGTTGTTAAAGTTACTGAGGATGATCTCTAGTGGCAGTTAATGAAAGTATAAAGGCAAAGTATATCATTGAAGAAGCAGTTGATTTACCGGGCATAGTAATTGATTCTGGGATAAATATTAATATTAAAGAAAGTACTTTAAAACTAAGGACTGACCTAGCTGAGAGATCTGATGATGGTTCAA
>DATGCJ010000246.1:0-18829 GCA_035312025.1 Halanaerobiales bacterium
ATTACAATATGGAATAAATTAAAGTTATAGAAACTCAATACTGAGCATAATAGTATTAGGGCTAATATCATAAAAAATTGTTGTCTGTTTTTAAGTAGTTTATTCTTCATTTTAAACCTCCGTGTTTAATAATTCTATATATATCAAAATTTCCCTTTTTATTATTATATGAAACCATAATATAAATCAAAATTCAAAAAATCACAGAATATAATAAATTAATATTTTCAATAACTGTAAAAAACGAAATTTATTATTTCATGGTGTATAAGCTAATAATAGAGAATATATGAGAGTTAATCTGATTTAATAGTTTGAATATAAATTTAATAATAATCCTATAAATACGAATAAAAAGATAAGTACAGAAAAAAAGGATAGGTAGAACTAAACTGCTGTATTTACAACAGAATATATAAATTTTTCTATTATTAAAAATATTAAGTTAAAAAGGGGAGATATTTGGTGTCGGTATTACAACCAGCCACAATCATTTTTTTCGTTTTAATAGTTTTAAATCCATTGATAGCAAGATTTTTAGGAAATCTACTTAATTTAAATCACTTCTATACCGAGGTAATAATCAGCCTCATATTAATAATTTCCTATATTTTCTTTAATAGATTTAGAGGCGATAAAAGCAAGAAAAAGCTTTTAAAAAAGTTAAAACTCATTGCAGCCGGAGATTTCAGGCAAGAGATTAGACTGGCTGCCAGTAGTAAGTTATCTAACATTGCCGATATTTTCAATAATATCATGACCGATATCAGGCGGCTTTTTAAAAAATCAATTCAAACCTCAGTTGAAATATCGGAAGATGTAGATGATTTAAGCCAAAAAATTGAAGATGTCTACCAAACAACCGAAGAGATTAACTCCGCGGTAAGCGAAGTAGCTCAGGGAGCGGAAGAACAGTCGCTCAATTTAGAAAACACAAATCAGGAAATTGAAGAAATCTTAAATTTCGTGAACAACACCTTTGCTAAGACAAAAGAGGTAGCAGCCACTTCTGGTAAAGCGGCCGAGATAGCCGAGGCCGGCAATAATTCGATAGGCCAGCTCATTGACAAGTCAAATAAAAATAAAAAAATAATCCAGCAGACCAAAGATGAAATGAATAAACTGCAGACCAACTTTGAAGAGATGACCGAAATAGTTGGTTCGATCGAAAAGGTATCTAACCAGACCGCTTTACTTGCCCTTAATGCCTCAATAGAGGCAGCCCGGGCGGGCGATGCCGGCCGTGGTTTTGGTGTTTTAGCCCGCGAAATAAGGGACTTTTCCATGGATGTAGATAAACTGGTCGATAATATCAATGAAGTCATGGACAGGGTAAACAAACAGATTAACACCACGGTCGAAAGAATGGATGAAAATGTTGAAATTATCAATGAACAGGACGTAAGAACAGAGAATTTAGGGGATGATATTGCTCAACTTCATTCTATAGTTTCTAAAAACTATCAAAAGATAGATAGTTTAAAAGAAGATACCAAGAAAGTAACAGAGATTATTGATAGCTCCCAGAAATCATTTGCCAAAATCCTTTCTATTTCTCAGCAGACTGCTGCCAACAGCCAGCAAGTAACGGCTTCTATTGAAAACCAGCAGACCATGATAGCTGATATAGAGGACAAGGTGAAAGTTGTCGATGAAATGTCAGTTGAACTAAGAAACTTCTTTGCCTCCAAGGCGATGGATGAAACGATGTTGAACTTATGTGAGAAAATTAAAGATAGAAAGAAAAAAGATGGTTTAAACAACCAAATACTGCATGAAATAAAAGAAGAATCTGATATAGACGAAATATATATTGTTAGTGAAGCAGGCGAATTCATTAAGAGTACAATCGACAGTATTTTAGGTGCCAACCTATTTGAAATCAATGAATGGGCGAGAGATTTTGTGGAAAAGAATGCCGAGCAGGTAATAACTCCTATCCACCGCCGGGTAGAAGATAATAAATTATATAAATTTGCAATGGTCAAAGATAACGATGGAGAAATAATCGAAGTAGGATTGAGTTTAGAATCATTAGTTTAATTAATCGATGAAACAAATAATACTCTCATAAATACTATAAAATAAGCCAATGTGAAAGGATGAGAGGCAAAATATGTTTAAAAAAGCAAAGTTAAGTACAAAAATATTGTTGATCTTAGTAATCGTTTCGGTTGCAGCTGTCGGAATAAATGTTGTCATAGGTTATACGAGATTGAATAAGATTAAAAATAATACTTTAAAGAGTACCAGCCGGGAATTAAAAACACAGATGCAGGATAGTATTAAGGCAAAAGAAAAGGTGTGGTTAACAAATGCCTTACAGATTGCCCATAATCCGATTATACAGGAGGCCATGTATAATAAGGACCGTAAAACCTGTATAAACATGTTAAATGAGTATAGTCAGACCTTTAAAGATAATACTACTTTTAATAATATAAATGTTCATTTGATCGATGAAAACTTAAATTCCTTTGTAAGGTCCTGGAATACGGCCAAGTTTGGAGACAGTCTAAGTTACTCAGACGCCTATAAACAGGTAAAAGAGACTAAAAAACCACTGGTTACACCAGAGATGTCACCCAAGGGTTTAAGGCTAAAAGGACTTTATCCCGTTAACTACCAGGGGGAATTTATCGGGATAGTGAACTTTGAAGGCGGTTTAAATTCGATAAAAAGGACTTTAATTGCAAACGACATTGAGTTTCTGTATCTATTAAATAATGAACACTTAGATATAGCTACCGGTATTAAGGGAAGTCCCCAGGTTGCTAATTACACCTTAAGTCAAAAAGATGTAAATGAAGAGTATTTAAACCATTCAACTAACAATTTAAAGTTAGCCAGTGCTAAGGCAGGTTACTTTAATGGAGATGACTACTTGACTTCTTCTGTACCAATTGAAAATTTTAATGGAGAAGAAATGGGAATTTACTTAGTAGGCCAATCCAAAGATATTGTCTTAAATAGGATAAACCAGACCCAGGACATGTTATATATCATCTATTTGGCTTTTATCATAATCTTCATTTTACAGATCATAGCCATCTTTTATTATATAAAAAGAAATGTCAGCCGGCCAATTAAACTGCTTGAAGATAAATTTGAACTGGTCGCAGAGGGAGATCTATCACAGGTGATTTCAGATAAAATAACAAATCGCAGTGATGAAATAGGTAATCTCGGCACCTCAATCAATAAGATGTTAGGTAATATTAAAAACATGGTAAACCAGATTGCTGAAATTGCAGGTAATCTCTCCGCTTCCAGTGAAGAGTTATCTGCTTCCAGTCAAGAAATGTCAGCTTCTGCCGAAGAGATCGGCAGATCAATTCAAGAGGTGGCTTCTGGAGCCCAGGAACAGTCAGCCCAGGTAGAAGAAACCAGCCAAAATGTAGAAGAATTAACTAATCGAATAGACAGTGTAGAGGACATGTCCGAGTCCATGGACAGCCAGGCTGATAATGTCATGCATAATATCCATAAAGGTAATACTGCCATTGATGATTCCATCAATCAGGTACAGGCCGTTAAAAATCAGTCCGGAGCTGTTTCAACCAAGATAAATGAATTAGGTTCTCTCTCGGAAGAGATCGGAGATATAGTTGAACTGATTAATGACATTTCAGCTCAGACCAATCTGTTAGCCTTAAATGCGGCCATCGAAGCCGCCCGAGCAGGTGAAGCGGGGCGCGGTTTCAGTGTGGTTGCTGATGAGATAAGAGAACTGGCTGAAGAATCATCACAGGCCACTGAAAATATTGCGAACTTGATTAATGATATTCAAAATAGAGTTGATGAAACAATAAAACAGATGAACCAAGCTGAAGATGCGGTTGATGAGAGTGTTGGGGCGATTAAGTCTACAGAGAACTCCTTTGGAGAAATTAATAATGCAGCTCAAGATTTAAAACAATTGATCGACAATATTTCGCAAGCTGCCGACAAGATGGCTGCTAACAGCAGTCGGGTAGAAAACTCTGTAGAAGAAATTGCGGCTGTCAGTGAGCAGACTTCCAGTAATGCAGAAGAGGTAGCTGCCTCCAGCCAACAGCAGAGTGCTTCTACTACTGAAGTTGTTAATGCAGCTGAAAATCTGGCCCAAATGGCTGAAAATCTAACAAACTCAATTTCTAAATTCAAACTATAAAAATTATAAGGAGTTGAATAATTTGAAAAAACTAAGTTATAAAATCATCTTACCGGTAACTATTATATTAATTATCATGGCGATTGTTTTAGTTTCTTTCAGTTTATTTATGTCAGGTAATAATATTACAAAAGAGGCAGACCAAAAGTTAGAATACATGGCCGGCCAGTATGCTAATGATTTTAGTAATGATTTAGTAAGGATCAATAGCAAAATGAAGGCCATCAAGGCATATGTAAACAGTACAATTAATACTAGTCAGATTGAAAGTTCAAGTTATATGGATTCCTATTTATCACACATAACACCGACAATTAAGGAAATAGCAGACACGACTGATGGTATCTTAGGCGCATACATATTTTTTAATCCTGATAGTGTGGCCGGTGCCCATGATATTTACTTTACAAAAGATAAAGAGGGCAATTTAACCCGGCAGCAGCAAATTTCGGCCGATAGTTATAATGAGAATGACTCATCTATGCAGTGGTTTTACCAACCCTATAAGACGGGCAAATCAATATGGACAGACCCCTTCTTGTATGAGGCTGGTGATCTTTCGGCTAATATGGTATCCCACACCAGTGCTATAGTAATAGATGGTAAATTTATTGCTACAGTCGGTATTGACCTGATGTTTGATGATATTAAAAATCAGATAGATCAAATTAATCTTTATGATTCGGGTTATGCATATATAATGGATGAAGAAACTAACTTTTTAGTACATCCCGAATATGATACCTCAAAATCAATAAAAGATATCGGAAAAAATAATGGAGCAAAAAATATCCGAAATACTCAAAAAGGAACCTTTAAGCTCGCAAATAATGATCAAATTTTAAATAATGGTTTTCATAAATTATCTAATGGGTGGATAATGGGAGTAGCAGCACCCAATCAAGAAGTAATGGCCGGTATGAACCAGACAAGAAACTACTTAATAATAATAGCTTTATTTGCAACAATTATTGCTATAGTTGCCATGTATGTACTCGGTAATAAAATTGCAAAACCGATTACATTGTCGGCAGGGATTACGAAAGATATTGCCCAAGGAGACTTAAGTTCGAGAGTTCCGGCTAAATATCAAAATAGGGAAGATGAGGTCGGTACTTTAGCCAATTCCATAAATAGTATGGCAGAAAATTTAAACAATATTATAAATGATATATCTGATATGGCTAATAAATTATCATCTTCCAGCCAGCAGTTATCGGCCTCAAGTGAAGAGATATCTGCTTCTGCTGAAGAGGTTGGTTCTGCTATCGAAGAAGTTGCCTCAGGGGCAGAAGAACAGTCCGCCCAGATTGATGAAACAAGCAAAAACGTGGAAGGACTTGTTGCCCAGGTCGAAACAGTTAAAGATAAATCAGGTGATATGGATAACCAAGCTGACAATGTGATGGATAACATCAATGAAGGTAATGAAGCTATAGATGACTCCATTGGCCAGGTTAAAGAGGTAAAAGAACAGTCCAATGCAGTTTCTAACAAGATCAATGAACTGGGAGAGTTGTCCAAAGAAATCGGCAATATTGTTGAACTGATCAATGACATTTCAGCTCAGACCAACCTACTTGCTTTAAATGCAGCAATTGAAGCTGCCCGAGCGGGTGAAGCGGGCCGCGGTTTCAGCGTAGTTGCCGATGAGATTAGAGAATTGGCGGAAGAGTCATCCCAGGCTACAGAACAGATTGCGGGATTAATTAATGATATTCAATCCGGTGTGAAAGAAACTGTTAACCAGATGAATAAAGCAGAAGATGCCGTGGATAACAGTGTCGGTGCTATCGAAACAACAGAGGATTCCTTTGATAAAATAGATGAAGCAGCTAAAAACTTAAGAGCTTTAATAGAGGAGATAACTAATTCAGCTGAACAGATGGCTGATAACAGCAATGATGTTAGCGCTTCTATCGAAGAAATATCGGCTGTCAGCCAGGAAGCCTCAAGTAATGCGGAAGAAGTTGCTGCCACCAGTGAAGAGCAGAGCGCTTCTACTCAGGAGATAGTCCAAGCCGCAGAAGAACTAGCACAGATGGCTGAGAATCTTACAAGTACAGTCGAACAGTTCAAAACGAAATAATTTAAAATAATAATTTACAATAATGGATGATAAAAAATAGTACTATATTTAGGAGGTTTTACATGAAATTGTTTAATAAGTTTCGAGTTAAATTATTAATCATTTTAATCGGCTTAATGGCAGTACCGCTCATAATCTATGGTTTAATTTCAATTAATAATACGACTGATATAATAACCGCAGATACTTATGATGAAAACCATGAAATGGCGGAAGGATTAGCCAAAGATGTAGACTATATTCTAACCAGCAGTGAAAATATGATTGCTTTAGCAACTGGAGCCCAGAGTTTGAAAAATATGCATGTGGGACATATGCAGAAAATAGTGGATAAACTGGTAGACCGCAGCGAATACATCGCAAATGCTTATGTAATGGATCAAAGCGGAATGCAGATCTATAAAACTACGGGAGAACTAGGTAGTAGGTCAGATCGCGGATATTTCCAGGCTGCGATCGAAGGAAAGGCCACTTTTTCCGATGTAATAATATCAAGGAGTAGGGGAGTACCGATTGTAGTTCATGCAGCCCCTATCGAAAAAAATGGTGAAGTAGTTGGTGTATTAGGAGCAAGTATAGATTTAGGTATTTTAAGTACACTTGCTGCTGAAACCAAGCCCGGCAAAACTGGTTACGGTTTTATTGTAGATCAAAATGGTAAGACAATCGCTCATCCTGACGAAGAAGTTGTTATGGAAAATAAAGATGTATCCCATATAAAACCTGTTCAAGAAGTAATGAAAGGTAATAATGGAAATACTCTTTATACCAATGAAGGGGAAGAAAAACTTTCTTCCTATGAACCGGTTCAAAAAACCGGTTGGGGAGTAGTTGTACAACTGACTTCAGCTGAAGCATTAAATGCAGTGGATAATACAATTTGGAGGACCGTAATAATAATCGGGATTACAATTTTAATCGGTTTAGCAGCTGCCTACTTTTTAGGTAACTATATTACAGCTCCCATTCTGGCGGTAGAAGAACATACTGGTAAGGTAGCAAACGGAGATTTAACACAAGAAGTATCTGCTAAATTTTTGCAAAGAAAAGATGAATTAGGCAGTTTAGCTGAGTCAGTAAATGAAATGACAAAAAACTTACGAGAAGTCGTCTATAAGATCTCTGATATTTCCAACAACCTATCTTCTTCCAGTCAGCAGTTATCTGCCTCCAGTGAAGAGATATCTGCTTCTGCGGAAGAGGTTGGTTCTGCCATAGAAGAGGTCGCATCAGGAGCGGAAGAACAGTCCGCCCAGATTGATGAAACCAGCAAAAACGTGGAAGGACTTGTTGCTCAGGTTGAAACAGTTAAAGATAAATCAGATGATATGGATAACCAGGCTGACAATGTAATGGACAATATTAATGAAGGTGATGAAGCTATAGATGATTCAATTGATCAGGTCAAAGAGGTAAAAGTTCAGTCCAGCGCGGTCTCCAACAGGATAAATGAACTGGGTGAACTCTCAGAAGAAATAGGCAATATAGTAGAATTGATCAATGATATCTCAGCTCAAACTAATTTACTTGCCTTAAATGCAGCAATTGAAGCTGCCCGAGCGGGGGAAGCGGGCCGCGGTTTCAGCGTAATTGCCGATGAGATTAGAGAATTGGCGGAAGAGTCATCCCAGGCTACAGAACAGATTGCGGGATTAATCAATGATATTCAGTCTGGTGTGAAAGAAACTATTAACCAGATGAATAAAGCTGAAGATGCCGTGGATAATAGTGTTGGTGCTATCGAAACAACAGAGGATTCCTTTGATAAAATAGATAAGGCAGCTAAAAACTTAAGAGCCTTAATAGAAGAAATTAGTCAGTCAGCTCAACAGATGGCTGAGAACACAAATGATGTTAGTGCTTCTATTGAAGAAATATCGGCTGTTAGTCAGAAAGCTTCTAGTAATGCCGAAGAAGTTGCTGCGACCAGTGAAGAGCAGAGTGCTTCCACCCAGGAGATAGTAACAGCAGCAGAAGAGCTTTCCAGCATGGCAGAACAACTATCTGATACAGTAAATAATTTTAAAATATAAATTAAATGTAAGAATAAACTTTTTAAGGAGGAACTATAGTGAGTGACAATAATGAATATTTAGAGATGTTTTTTGCAGAATCAGAAGAATATATTATGATCTTAAACGACAATATTTTAAAACTTGAAAATGAACCTGATAATATGGATGTGCTTAACTCCCTATTCAGAGCTGCCCATTCTCTGAAAGGAATGGCAGCTACCATGCGGTTTAATAACTTAACTGAATTAACCCATAAGATGGAAAACATGTTAGATCAGATCAGAAACCATAAAATGAAGGTAAATACAGAAATTATCGATCTGCTATTTGCTGGAATTGACTATATTGAAGAAACCGTCCGTCAGATCAAAGATGACGGTAGTGATGATTTAGACTTCAGTGACTACCTGGCTGAATTAGAAAAGAAAATTGCTGAAGACAGTGCTGCCACTGTTAAACAAGAAGAGATCGAAGAGGAAGTAAATGGTGATTTTCTTACCCTTACAAAAGATGAAATTTATACTATCGATGAAAATAAAAAGGAATTAGATTCAGTCTATGCAGTTAATGTAAAGCTAGATAGCGGTACTCAATTTAAACAGGTAAGGGCTTCTATGATCTTTAAATCTGCAGCTGAATTGGGATATGTCTTTAAATCAACTCCTGTTGTAGAGGAAGTAGAAGAGGCAGATTTAGATGAGAACAAGGTTAAAATGGTCATCATCTCAAATCAGGAGCAGGAAAATATCGAAGATGAGTTCGCAAAAATTACCGATGTAGAGGAAGTCATGCTTAAAACTATAAATACAGAAATTACAGAAAAAGATGATAAACCTAAAAAGAAAAAGAAAAATAATACTTCTTCTACTTTTGAAGTTTCATCTTCAGTTAGAGTTGACATCGGTAAGTTAGATAAATTAATGAATATGATCGGTGAGCTTTTAATTAACAAAACCAGATTAGAAGCCCTAAATATAGACTCAGAAGGATTTAAAGATGTACTACCTCAGTTAGATAGGGTAACCATGGAACTACACCATACCGTAATGCAGATCAGAATGGAACCGATCGGGGTCATGTTCAACCGCTTTCCGCGCATGATAAGAGATCTATCTAAAAGCAGTGAAAAAGAGATCGACTTTATCATGGAAGGTAAGCAGACCGAACTCGACCGGTCAATTATAGATGAGCTGGGCGATCCATTAACTCACCTACTTAGAAATGCAGTGGACCACGGTATTGAGCCACCGGCTGAAAGAGTAAAAAAAGGCAAGGATGAAACAGGTACTGTTAATTTAAGGGCCTATCAAAAAGGCAGTGAAATCATGATAGAAGTAGAAGATGATGGTGGTGGAATTAATGTCGACAAGGTTGTTCAAAAAGCTTTAGATAAAGATGTAATAACCCAAAAAGAGATAGATGAAATGGATAGAGACAAGCAATTACAGCTCATCTTTGAACCGGGCTTAAGCACCAATGATAAGGTTTCAAATGTATCAGGTCGGGGTGTAGGCATGGATGTCGTTAAAAAGACAATAGAAGGCTTAGACGGTGAAATATATATAAGGTCGGAAGAAAATGAAGGTACTAAGTTTGTAATCTCTCTGCCATTAACCCTAGCTATCCAGGATGCCTTAATGGTTAAGATTGACGGTGAAATATTTGCGATACCCTTAAGTGCGATCAGTGAAACCTTAATGATTAAATCAGAAGAGATTAAACAAGTTAAAGGCTATGATGTAATAGTGTTAAGAGATAAGACCATTCCCCTTATTGACAGTAGGGCCAGCCTCAATATTGTGATTGAAGATGATTCATATAAAGAGAAAGATGAGATGCCGGTTGTTATCGTTAAATCAGGCGGTAAAGAGATCGGACTTATCGTAGGGGAACTCCTCTATCAGCAGGAGATAGTAATTAAATCCTTGAGTGATTATCTCGATAATGTGAAAAATATCAGTGGTGCTACTATTATTGGAGACGGAGAAGTTGCATTAATTCTAGATGTAAGGGATATAGCATAAATAGAAAGGCAAGGTGTAGAAAATGGCTAATAGTGAAAAGACAGTCGTAAAAGCTGAAAATGCAGGTACTAGAGAGCAGTATTTAACTTTTAATGTGGGAAATGAGATTTACGGTCTTAAATTAAAACAGGCCAAGGAAATAATTAAACCCCCTAAAATCACAAATGTACCTAATACAGAAGAATACATTTTGGGAGTAATTAACTTGAGAGGTCAGGTAATCCCCGTTATAAACTTAAAGAATAAGTTAGGCTTAAAAGAAAACTTCACAGCCGAGAATAAGACCAAAAAGATCGTCGTTATTAACATAGAAAATATGTTAATCGGACTTTATGTAGATGGAGTGAACGAAGTCATTAAACTATCAGTTGATGAAATAGAAGGCGTTTCTGATAACAGGAGCGGTATCAGAGAAGAATTTATCCAGGGGGTATCATCTTTTGGTGATTCCTTGATTATCGTACTCGCTATCAATAACTTACTTTTTGATGAAAAAGAAGAGAAAGGGGCATAGTTAAAATGGAAGCATATACAAAGATGGAAGAAAGTGCACAAAATAATATCACAGGCCAGTATATTAAGTTTAAGACCGGTAACCAGGCATTCGGTATCGATGTACTTAACAGCCGTGAAATAGTGAGAGAAGAAGAGATAACCTGTATCCCGGATTCCCCGGACTTTGTTAGAGGTGTAATTGATTTAAGAGAAGAGATCGTACCCATCGTTAACCTGCAGGAACTATTTAATATTAATACCTTAGAAGAAGAGGTTAAAGAAAAAAAGATAATCATCATTAAAGTAGATGGTACTTTAATAGGTCTTCAGGTAAACAGGGTCGATGAAATAATTGAGATCAATAAAGAGACGATCAAAGATGCTCCCTCAATAACAAAGAAATATAATAAGGAATATATCAAGGGTGTAGCTAACCATGAAGATAAACTATTTATCATTCTGGATGTTAACAGGATCTTTTCAGCGGAAGAGATCAAAAAGATTAAAGATGTAAAATAAGACTATTACTATGACAGGATGAGGAGGCAACCATGAAAAAAGTATTAATAGTAGATGATGCTGCTTTTATGAGACTAAATCTTAAAAATATTATTGAAGAAATGGGCTTTAAGATCATAGCAGAGGCTGAAAACGGTATAGAAGCTGTTGATAAATATAAAGAACATAACCCAGACCTGGTAACTATGGATATTACAATGCCCGAAATGGACGGAATCAGCGCTACAAAAAAGATCACTAGTCTGGATGACAACGCAAAAGTATTAGTCTGTTCAGCCATGGGCCAACAGAGCCTTGTAATCGATGCCATTGAAGCCGGGGCTAAGGACTTCATAGTAAAACCTTTTGAAAGGAACAGGATTAAACAAGCTATGCACAAGATCTTTAAATAAGAAACAAAGATAATATAAATATTATAAATAAGAAATTGCAGATAACAAGTAATTTAGGAGGATATGGCTATGATTAATGTTCTAATTGTCGATGATTCAGCCTTCATGCGGCAGATTTTTAAAAAGAATATTGAAAAAGAATCCGACATGCAGGCAGTTGCGGTTGCCCGCAACGGTCTTGATGCCCTTAAGAAGATTAAAAGATACAGACCAGATGTTATCACCCTTGATATAGAGATGCCCAAGCTGGATGGATTAGAAACCTTAAAAGAGTTAATGAATAAAGATAACTTTGATATCCCGGTCCTAATGGTCAGTGCCCTGGACCAGAAATCAAATGTAATCGATGCTTTAGATTTAGGGGCCTTTGATTTTTTACCTAAACCGTCCAACCAGATTTCAATGGGAATTGAAGAGATTACAGAAGATTTGATTAAAAAGATTCGGGCTGCCTATGAGAGTAACAAGTCAAGGGTCAAAACACGCCAGAGTAAGCCGGTAAAAAGTAAGGCTACCAGGAAAAGAATTGATAAGTTTCCGATTGTGGCCATTGGTTCTTCCTCAGGCGGGCCGAATGCTTTAAAAGAAGTCCTGACCGCATTTCCCGAGAATTTTCCCGGAGGATTAATCATTGTCCAGCACATGCCGGCCGGTTTTACAAAAACTTTAGCTGAGCGATTAGATAAACTCTCTGAAATAAAGATTGCTGAAGCTAAAGAGGGAGATAAAATTAAGAGAGGTAAAGCCTTAATAGCTCCCGGTAATTATCATCTTAAGATTGTAGATGGTGAAGTGAAATTAAACCAACAGGATAAAAAATGGGGGGTAAGACCTTGTGTGGACTATATGATGGAAACAACAGCTCAATATTATAAAGCAAGGGTAATTGGAGTTGTTTTAACCGGTATGGGCCATGATGGAGGTATTGGCATGCGGGCCATCAAAGATCAGGGCGGTTACTGCATTATTCAGGACAAGAAGTCAGCTCTAGTATATGGCATGCCGCAGTCTGTCATAGATCAAAATGCCCATCATGAAATTGCTTCATTAAGTGAAATTCCGATGAAAGTTATGGAGATAATAGAAAGGAAATTTTAATTATGAGTGAATTCCAAGCATTTAAACAACAGGCTTCAAACATATTAAATCTAGACTTAGGTGGATACAAGGAAAAGAGAATAGAGAGAAGAACAAAAAGCTTAATGAAAAGATATGATATCGATGATTTTAAGGAATGTTCTACCAGACTTAAAGAAGATATTAAGTTCAGGGAGGCCTATCTCAATCACTTTACAATAAATACTTCTGAATTTTTCCGCAACCCGAAAAATTATGTTTATCTAGAAGAAAAGATCTTACCTAAGTTATTAGAAAACAATGAAAAGATAAATATCTGGAGTGCTCCCTGTTCCAATGGGGCGGAGCCCTATACAATTGCCATCATCTTAGAAGAGATGGGGGCAAGAACTAACCATTACTATATCTTAGGTTCAGACTTAGATCCCGAAATTTTAGCCGCAGCTAAAAAAGGAGTCTACAGCCCAAGTGCTGTTAAAAATGTGCCGGATAAAATTCTTAAAAAATACTTTAAGGAAGTAGATGGACAGTTTAAGAGATACCAACTTTCTTCTCAGATCTTAAATAAAGTTAACTTTGAACAGAAAGATTTAATCAACGGTAGGTTTAGAAAAGATGACTGGGATCTCATTATCAGCCGCAATTTCTTTATTTACCTCACAAAAGAATACAAGAACTTGATGATAGATAAGTTTACCAATGTTCTTAAAGATAATAGATACTTCTTTATCGGTAGTACAGAATTTATCTTTGGGAGTGAAAAGTTCAATCTAAAGAAAGAAAACCTATCTTTTTATAAAAAAATTTCTAATCAAGCACAAAAAAATTAAAATTTTTAATTCAAATTTTTAACATTCCAGAAAAAAGGAGGGGTTGAGATGACCATCCGCAACTGTAAAAAGTGTGGTAAGATATATCAGTATGACGGTGTTCATAAAATATGTATGGAATGCCGGCGAAAAGAAGAAGAGGATTTTGAGAAAGTAAAGGAATTTTTAAGAGACAATCCCAACTCGAGTATAAACACCGTCAGTCAGGAAACTGGGGTTGAAAAGAAGACAATAATTGAATTCATCAAAAGCGACCGGTTGATTGCTGAAGATATTGAAATAGATGTAACAATCAGATGCCAGAGGTGCGGAAAAGAGATAAAACATGGGAAGTACTGTGATAAATGTATATCAGAGTTAAAAGATGAAATTGAAAGTATTAAAAAGAAAAAAGAATCCAAAAAGAAAAAAACCTATCGGAGCAGAGAAAACATGCATGTAAAAGATCGTTTCAAAGATAATTAAAAAATATGAAAAAACCCAAAAAAATAAGTAATATTGACTAAAAAGAAGCATTTTAGAGTTAATCTGTTTTAATTGCAATTTCTATAATTTAATAAATGTAATATATATCCGATAATAAAGATGAGAAGTGATAAAGTTGCCAAACTATAGCAAAAGGAGTGATTTTTCATGAAGATTAATAATAATGATATTAACATGAATAAAATCATGAAAGCATACCAGAATATGAACCAGAATAAAAACAAGCAAGTAGAGCAGAAAAAAAGAACTTCTGATCAGGTTAATATTTCTAAGGAAGCAAAAGATATTAAGAAGATGCAGAAGTCTTTACAGGAAAAACCCGACATCAGGCGTAAAAAAGTAGAAGAGATTAAAAAACAGGTCAGCAATGGAACCTATAAAGTTAACCCCGAAAAGATAGCTGAAAAGATAGTCTCTGACTTAGAAGAGTAGAGGTGTAAAAATGTCCGAAAAACTATTATCCGAATTACTGGAAATTTTAAAAGAAGAAAACAACTTATATAAGAACCTTCTCGATATAGCTGAAGATAAAAAGGAAACTCTGATCAATAATGAAATAGATACCCTCTTTTCCCATGTAGAAAATGATAGAGACCATATCGATGAGATCTCTAACTTAGAAGATAGAAGGTTGGAGCTCATGGAAGATATCAAAGAGGACTTTGATATCGAGGATGATCTTTCCTATCTGGAATTTGTCAGCCAATTACCAGACGAATGGGAAAACAGGTTAAATCCTGTAAGGGAAGATCTATTGACTACCCTTGAGGAGTTTCATGTTATAAATGAAGAAAACAAGAAACTGATTGAAGAAGCAGTAAGGTTTAATAAATTTTCGATCGATCTAATTGTAGATAATTTAAAGAATAATGAAAACACATACCACAGCCAGAATGAAAGTTCTCCAAGGCTGTTAGATACAAGGGGCTAATACAGATAGGGAGGTAAGCCATCTTATGTTCGATGGAATTAATATAGGATTAAGTGCACTACAAACCCAGAAAAAATCAATAGAAACCACAGGCCATAATATAGCCAATGCCAACAACGAAGATTATTCCAGGCAGAGAGTTATCCAGACTGCTAAAGAGCCCAATATATTACCGGGCAGTAACTTTATGCAGGGAACCGGTGTAAAAGTGGAAGATATCCGGAGGATCCAGGATCAGTTTATCAACCAGCAGGTAAGAGAAGAGTCCCAGGAATCCGGTTACTGGAAACAGATTCAATCAGGTATGGAAAGAATTGAATATATCTTTAACGAACCATCTGATTCAGGCCTGCAGAGTGCCTTTGATAAATTCTGGAATTCACTGCAGGATCTAAATACCTATCCCAATGATACAGCTACCAGAGCTGCTGTAAAAAACCAGGGCATGGTCCTGTCCAAAGCCTTTCGTAATATCAACGAACAGATGATGGATTACAAGCGCTCCCTAAACAGTGACCTCGAGAAAAAAGTAAGTGAGATCAATTCAATTGCTGATAGAATCAGTAGATACAACAAACAGATTACAACAGCCTTAGCGAGTAATAATACTCCCAATGACTTATTAGATAAAAGAGAAGCCTTATTTAATGACTTAAATGAATTAACGACAGTTAAGGGTAAAACCGATAAAGTAGGTAATTTAAATATTACTATAGATGGTAAAAAGTTAGTAAGTAAGTTTGATACCAATAAATTAGAAGTTGCTGAAAGTGATAATAAACCATATGCAGACCAGGTAATTATAGATATCAGCGGCAACAAAGTTAATATTAAACCTGAGACCGGTGAAATAAGAGGTATTATGGATGTTAGAGATCAGGAAATCCCAAATTATTTAGATACCCTAGATGATATAGCAAAAAGTTTTGCTGACAAATTCAATGAAAAACACAGCAATGGTTTTGACCTTAAAGGAAATACCGGGAATGAATTTTTTGAATTAAACAGCAGTTATTCCAGACCTTCAAGAGCTATTCAGGTGCATTCTGCTATAAAAGCAGATGGAGGTATAAATAAAATAGCAGCCGGTAACTATAGTGAAAACCCGGGTGTGTCTTCAGTTGAAATAACAGAACCAGGTAATATTGATAAAAACCAATATTATAAAGTTGAAGTATCAAAATCGGGAGATCAGTATGATTATGAACTTTTTGAGAAAGATGCCGGTGACCCTACTTTCAGCTCACTGGTTACAACTGGTTCGCTTGATATAGAGACCGCTGCTGAAAATCCGGTTGATGTTAGTTCGCGCGGTTTTGAATTCACAGTTAAGGGAAACGGTGAGACAGTAATTAATTTCAATGAAAATCAGGGTAATGGAAATAATGCTGCTTCCCTGGCTAAAACAATTAATCAGGATGAAATATTAAATGGGGCAACAGTAAGTGATAATTATAAAGCATTAATTTCAACAGTAGGAGTTAATGCCCAGAGAGCCGATCAGATGAAAGCAAGCCAGGGAGACCTGGTTAAACAGTTAGAGAATATAAAGAAAAGTGTTTCCGGTGTTTCTTTAGATGAAGAGATGGCCAATATGATTAAATACCAGCAGGCCTATAATGCAGCAGCAAAATTAATAACCAAAAATGATGAAATGCTGGACAGTCTAATGGCTATGATTAGATAGGAGTGAAAGTATGAGAATTACAGATGGTATGATGGTAGGCAACATGCTTAAAAACTTACAAAATAATAGATCTGAATTGGATAAACTAAACCAGCAGTTATCTTCAGGTAAACAGTTTAGTAAACCTTCTGATGATCCGATTGGTGTGACCACAAGTATGGGCTTTCATACCAAGATGAACAACTATGAACAGTATCAAAAAGATGTAAATAATGCCAAAAGCTGGTTAGAATCCACAGAAAATTCCTTAAGTGATGCTGGGAAAATATTGCAAAGATCAAGTGAATTAGCAATATACGGGGCCAATGATACCTTAAATCCCGATGACAGAAAAAACATGTCAGAAGAGGTAAAAGAACTAAGGAATGAATTAATCAGTATTGCCAATAGTAAATTGGGTCAGGACTATCTCTTTGCCGGACAGGCCTCAGGCACAAAACCTATTGAAGTAAATAATGAGTATCATACTAATAATGATTTAACACTTAATAATCAAAACAATATTAGTTCAGTTAAGAGAAGTAGTTCCACCGCTTTAACCCCCGGTAATTATACCGTTTCTCTAGAAGAAAACGGAGGCACAGTTGATACAATTAATATTAGTAATGAAGAGGGAGAAATTGTTGCTTCTAAAACTAATGATACTGCTTTGACACAAGATACAGAGTATGAAGTTGAAACTGATAATGGGGAAAAGTTGACTATTAAAACAGGCAACAATAATCCCACAGTTACTGACCAGGCGGAGTTTGAAATTCATTCCTATGTTAAATATAAAGGGGACCATAATAAGATATTAAGAAAAATTAGCGATGATAACAACATGAAAGTTAATGCTAATGCTGATAAGGTATTTAAACAGAATATTGAAATAGTAAACAATTTATATGAAGATCTAAAAGCGGGTAAAGGTGGAGAAAAAATATCCGCTTATGCTACTAAACTGCAAAATGGAATGACAAATAATACAGGAGCAAGAGCGGAAGTCGGAGCAAAAATTAATAGGCTGGACTTAATTACAAATAGAATTGATGATGAACTATTAAATACAGAGAAACTAAATTCTAAAAATGAAGATATAGATTTAGCTAAGTTGGTAACTGATTTAAAGATGAGCGAAAATGTCTATAGAGCTTCTTTATCATCAGCAGCAAGGGTTATTCAACCTTCTTTAGTTGACTTTTTAAAGTAAGATCTTAAAGATTAATTTGCGAGGTGTAAAAAAAGTGGAAATATTAACCAGGGATTTTGGAAAAGTAAATATAGATGAGGATAAAATAATAGAATTTCCAGATGGACTACCAGGGTTTAAAGAGGAAAAAGAATTCGTCTTATTACCTTTAGATGAAGATTCATTATTTGTAATAATGCAGTCTGTAAATACCCCAGAACTTGCCTTTATTACTATTGAACCAAGAAACATAATAAAAGATTATGAATTTGTCATTTCTGAAAAAACAGAAGAATTACTACAAATCGAAGGTATTGAAGATATTATACTTCTTAATATTGTTAATATTAAAGATAAACTCCAGGATATGACCATTAACCTAGCAGCTCCACTGGTAATAAATATCAACAAAAACTTAGGCAAACAAATTATTCTCGATGACAGCAAATATCCTGTAAAGTTTAAATTAGAAAATAATGAAGCAAAAGAGATGATGTCCTAATGCTTATCCTAACCCGAAAAGAAAATGAGAAAATCTTAATAGATGAAGAAATTGAAATATCTATTGTGGAGATCAAGGGCAATAAGGTAAAAATTGGAATAAATGCCCCGGAAGAAGTTGAGATCTTAAGAGAAGAAGTATATAAATCCGTAAAAGAAGAAAACATTGAAGCTACAAAAGATAGAAAAGTTAACCTGGATAAATTAAAAGGATTTGGTAAAAATTCAAAAAATAGTAAAAAATAGAGCATTTGAGAGTAATTAGTAGATAAATCAAAGGAAACCATATATCAAGGTCTTTAATTTAACTAGAGTGTTATTAACAAGATTTTTATTTAGTTAACTAATTTAAGAATAAGCCGATAATATAATTAGAAGATAAATAAAGTATTTAGTAATGATTATAGGCCTGAATTTATCAGTCCTATAATGGTTACTAAAACCCGTAACCAGCATCAC
>DATGCJ010000247.1:0-2965 GCA_035312025.1 Halanaerobiales bacterium
TCAGAGGCTTTTGCCCAGGATAAAAACCAGTTGATAAAAAGGAGAACTGAAACAGCCTTAAGATTAACCATCTTAATTGGACTGCCTTCGGCCGCTGGACTATTTATTTTAGCTGAACCTTTAACCTCAGTCATATTTAATAATGCACAGGCTGCCATACCGTTAAGAATTGTGGCCTGGGGGGTATTCTTCATAGCTATCCAACAGAGTACTTCTGGTATTATTCAGGGGATCGGGAAAACAAAAATACCAGCCCGCAACTTATTTATCGGTGCTTTAGTTAATGGTGGGTTAAATTATTATCTAACTGCCTTACCTGCTTTTGGGATTAAAGGTGCTGCAGTTGGGACTGTAACAGGTTTTGCGGTAGCAGCCGGTTTGAATTTGATTTCTTTAAAGTATTATACTGATTTTAAGTTTAAAGTAAAACAGTTTATTGTAAAACCAGTTATAACAGTAGCCATAATGGTTGTTTTTACCCATTATGGTTTTGGGATATTGAATAACTATCTCAATATGTTACAGATTCCCAGCGCTTATATTATCTCAACCTTCTTAATTGTAATAATGGCGGTAATAGTATATATGGCAACATTAATTATATTTAAAGAAATTAAATATAGTGATCTAAAGATGATTCCTTATGTCGGTGATCATATAGCTGAATTTTTAAGAAAGTATAATGTACTTTAGGAGAGATTATTAATGGAAAGCAAAAATTTCGAAAGCGAATTTGATAAACTATTATATGTAATGGATAAATTACGCGGTCCAGAGGGCTGTCCCTGGGATAGAAAACAGGATTTTTATTCATTGAAACCATATATAATTGAAGAAGCCTATGAAGTCGTTGAGGCATTAGAAGAAAAAGATATGGAATTATTAAAAGAGGAATTAGGGGATTTATTATTACAGGTGGTTTTTCAAGCTCAGATTGGCAAAGAAGCCAAAATATTTGATATAAACGACGTAATATCAGGCATCACAACCAAATTGATAAGACGACATCCACATGTTTTTGGGGAAGAAAAAATTGATACCGCCCAAGAAGTTAAGAAAACTTGGGAGGAAATCAAGAAGAAAGAAAGAACTAATAATAATGAAGGGTCAATATTAGATGATGTTTCAAAAATACAACCATCTTTAAATCAAGCCTATGAGATTCAGCAGAAAGCAGCTGAAGTTGGTTTTGACTGGGATGAAATTAAAGATGTACTCTTAAAAGTGGAAGAAGAAATAGCAGAATTAAAAGAAATAATTGATAAAGAAAATAAGGATAGGATCGAAGATGAAATAGGTGATTTATTTTTTGCTGTAGTTAATCTATCTCGTTTTAAAGATATAAATCCTGAAATTGCTCTTTTAAGGACTATTAATAAGTTTAAAAAGAGGTTTAATTATATTGAAGATACTGTTAAAGACGAAAACAAAAATATCAGGCAGATGTCTCTAGAAGAATTAGATGGTTATTGGAACGAAGCAAAAGAAAAAAACTTATAGGAGGAAGTAAATTGAAAAGGTTTACCACTACAATAATATTTATTTTAGTATTTGTTTTAAGTTTATCAGCAATTGCTGGAGCACAGGATTTTGAGATAGATGCTGAATCTGCTATTTTAATAGATGCAGCCAGCGGCCAGGTCTTATTTAAACAAAATCCAGATGAAAGACTACCACCTGCTAGTCTCACTAAGATCATGACATTAATAATAGCAATGGAAGAAATTGAAAGTGGTGATTTATCTTTAGATGATCAAGTTACGATCAGCCGTTTAGCTGAATCTATGGGTGGTTCGCAAATATTTTTAGGGGAAGGCAATAAAGTGAAGGTTAGAGATTTATTAAAAGCAGTTACGATTGCTTCCGCTAATGATGCTTGTGTAGCCCTAGGAGAAGCTGTGGCAGGTTCATATAATAAATTTGTGAATATGATGAATGAGAAGGCAGATGAGTTAGGATTAGAAAATACTTACTTTTCAAATTCAACTGGTTTACCCACCGAGTCTGATCACTATACGACAGCACGTGATGTAGCGATTATGTCCCGGGAGATAGTCAAATATCCACTCATCTTAAAGGATGCCTCTATTTGGTTAGATTATATTGAACTACCGGATAGAAAAGCTATGCTGACCAATACAAACCATCTTGTTAATACTTACCCCGGTTTAGATGGAATCAAAACGGGTCATACAAATGCAGCAGGTTTTTCCTTGGCAGCAACTGCCAAACGAGGGGATATGAGATTGATCTCTGTCGTTATGAAAGCGAGAAGTGTCAAAGCCCGCGAGGATCAAACCGCTAGATTACTGGATTATGGTTTTAATAGATTTACCAGGAAAAATTATTTGGAAAAAGGTGAGCAGATACAAAATATCGCCTTACCAAATGGGGCTAAAGAGTATACCACAGGTAAAGTTGGCCAAGATTTAGCTGTTGTAGTGAAACGTGGTCAGGAAGATACCATTAGTACGGAAGTAAATATAATGGAAGAATATAATTATCCTATAGATGAAGGAGATAAATTAGGTGAGGCAAAAGCACTAAGAGATGGAGAAGTTATTACCAAGGTAAATATTGTTGCAACTGAAAAAATTAATAAAGCGAACTTCTTAGCATTATTTTGGCGAAATTTTGTAAATTGGCTGGGAGGAAGAATGGGTAGTAGTTAAGATCTATCAAATAATCAAATAGACCTTAGACCACACCTGCTAAAGGGTGTGGTTATTTTTTCTAAAGTTTTTTTGAGAAAATGCGGTTTTCCCCTTGACAGAGCGGGGGTTAGTTGATAAGATATAAAATGTCGCTGAGGGAAAAAGGCGTCAAAAAAAAGAGGCCAAAAACCCCTTGACAGCGGCCGCGAAAAGTGTTAATATTATTTCGCGGTAGAGAAATAGAACCTTGAAAAGTGAACAGCAGACCCTGACAGTTCTTAATAAGTTTCAAGTAAGAACTTTCAATAGCG
>DATGCJ010000248.1:0-3888 GCA_035312025.1 Halanaerobiales bacterium
ATAGTACTAAAGGGTAATGAAATAGGCAGAGAATATAGTTTAGATGGGGCAGTTGGGGCTGGAACACTATATTTAGATTCGGGCCTTAATTATTCCCGTTCTATCAATAAACTAAAAGAACAGTTTAAAGCAGAAGAGGTATCAATTGGAGCAACTCTTCATTATCTGAAGGGCGGAATTGCTCATATTAAAGGTGATGGTTCATTTATAATCGATTACGAAGATGCCATTTCCGGTTCCGGTAATTTAAAAGTAGAATATGCTGAAGATGCTGCCGGTTATGCCTTGGGCTTTGGTATCAATACCAAAGTAAATGAAAAACTTGCCTGGGGGGCATCAATCTCAAACATAGGTAAATTAACAGCTGATAAATCTAGATATTTTGAATATAGCTATGATCCTATAGAAGAAGAGTTCACAGAAACCCCTGAGCAGGAAGGCGGTAAATTAGAATATACTTTACCACTTAAATTTAACTTGGGTACTAAATATAAATGGAAAGCCAATACAAATTTAATCGGAGGTTATTCTTTAACAAACTACAGTACTAGTTATTCCGACCATAAAATATCAGGAGGTGTTGAATATAATAGGATCAAATTCTTACCGGTTAGTTTCGGAGTAACATATTCTTCCCTACAAGGCAGTATAATACTTTCCTCCGGAGCAGCCCTTAAATTAGGGCCTATGTATGCTAACGTAACATTCTCTGACTTACAGGCCTTATTTAACGGTTCAAAAAGCATCTCATTCGGGATAAGCACAGGCTTTTCTTTCTAGATTAAATATAAATAAATACTGTCCTCAAACCCCGCTTTTTGGCGGGGTTTTTAATATTTCACACACCCTTTATCTCAATTAAAGACCTCAATCTAATATAGTAATTAAAAAAATAGCTTGATTCTAACTACAGATACCTATAAAATAGAAAATGTTGCATGTAAAAAGAAAGACAGAAAGAAAGGAATGTTTATGTTAAATAATAAAATAATAAATTTGGCAGTAATAGCACATGTTAATGCCGGTAAATCAACCTTAGTAGACGCCTTTTTGAATCAAAGCGGTATATTTAGAGAAAATGAAGTGGTAGAAGAATTCATTATGGACAGTAATGACCTTGAAAAGGAACGCGGTATAACAATTTATGCTAAAAACTGTTCAATTGAACATGATGGATATAAAATAAATATCGTAGATACACCCGGTCATGCCGATTTTTCTTCCGAAGTTGAAAGAATTATCAAAGCGGTTGATACCACCATTTTAGTGGTTGATTCCAGTGAAGGACCGATGCCCCAAACCAGATTCGTTTTAAAAAAATCATTGGAACAGGGTATCAAACCAATTTTGTTCATCAACAAGATGGATAAAAATAATGAACGGGCCAAAGAAGTAGAAGACATGGTATTAGATCTTTTTATCGATCTCCAGGCCGATGACCAACAGCTTGAATTTCCTATCATCTACGGAATAGCAAAAGATGGGATAGCAAAATATGATATCGATGGTGATAGTGAAAACTTAGATCCCTTGTTTGAAACCATAATCAACCATGTAAAACCCTATCCCGATTTAGATAATCAACCTTTACAAATTCAGGTCCATGACCTGGCCTATGACGACTATCTGGGTAGAATTGGTATCGGTAGAATATATAGCGGCAGTATAGAAAATAGACAGCAGGTGGAAGTATCAAAAAGAGATGGCAGTATAAAAAAAGAAAAAGTCACTGAACTACTGGGTTATCACGGTCTAAAACAAAGCTCGATAGAAAAAGCCGGTAGTGGAGATATAGTTGCGGTAGCTGGTATTCCCCATATCTCTATTGGAGAAACTATCTGTGATGTAGGAGAAGTAAAACCGATGGATATGATTGAAATAGAAGAACCTACTCTATCAATGAACTTTTCAATCAATGATTCTCCCTTTTCAGGTGAAAGCGGTAAATACCTGACTTCTAGAAACCTCAAGTCAAGACTTGAAAAGGAAACAGAAGTAAATGTGGGATTAAATGTTGAAAAATTAGAAGGTAGTGAAGGTTTTAAAGTCTCGGGCCGCGGCGAACTGCATCTATCAGTATTATTAGAACACATGCGGAGGGAAGGATATGAAATATCGGTCTCCAAACCCGAAGTACTGTATAAGGAAGAAAATAATAAATTGATGGAACCGATTGAAAGGGTTATGGTGGAAGTACCAGAACAATATTCAGGTACTGTTATAGAAAAATTAAATCAAAGAAAAGGCTTAATGCAATACATGAAAAAAGATAATGATTATATCAAATTAAATTATCTAGTACCAACTAGAGGATTAATCGGTTATAAAAGTGAATTTATTAATGATACCAGTGGAGAAGGTACCTTAATCAGATCATTTGAAAGATATGAAGAATACAAAGGAGCCATCCCGAAAAGAACCAATGGTGTATTAGTTTCTCAAAATGAAGGTAAAGCCATGCCTTATGCCTTAGACAATTTAAGTGCACGGGGAACTATTTTTATTAAACCAGGTACAAGAGTTTATGAAGGTATGATAATTGGAATGAATAATAAGGACAATGATTTAACCGTTAACCCCTGTAAAAACAAGAAATTAACTAACACTCGGGCAGCGGGATCAGATGATGCAGTCAATCTTGCCCCACCGAAAACTTTTTCTTTAGAAGAAGCCTTAGAATTCATCAATGAAGACGAACTGGTTGAAGTAACACCCGATGCTATTAGACTTAGAAAGAAAATATTGAGAGGCAAGTTAAGAAAATAAATTAAAATTATATAGGATTAATATTAAAATTCCGGGTTTCCCCGGAATTTTCTTATTTTGAATAGAAATATTTTTTTAACTAACTACTATTTGCTATGATTTCTCTATATTCAGAGGGTGAATTACCGGTTTTCCTTTTGAAAATAAAGCTAAAATGACTACGATTATTAAACCCACACTCATAACAAATATCAGAAATGGTTTTATTTGAATTATAAAGTTTTTCTTTTGCTTTATCTATCTTTATATCTAATAAATACTGAAAAGGTGTTTTACCGGTTTCTTCTTTAAAAACTCTGATAAAATGATAAGGACTATAATTAGCGGTGGCTGCCACTTCCTCTAAAGATAACTCCTTATCATAATTATTATTTATAAAATATATTGCCTTATTAATTGATTTTTTATCACTTTGATCAGTATTTAAAAACTTCTTATTTAAATTATTGTCCAGATCTCTTAGTAAACTAATTGCAATTTGTTTATCTAAATTCTCAATCATCAATTCATATCCTACCGGTTTATTATTTATTTCCTCAATAAATTTATTAAGAATATTCCTAAAATCTACCGTAATAGAGTTATTAATATTATCAAAAATGACTTCTCTATTATTAAATAATTTTTTACTCATCATTTGCATAAAATTTTTATCTATAAAAATAGCTAAAAATGGTTTAATTTCAATTATGGGTTCCCCATAAGTTTCTGAACAGTGTAATTGGCCGGGATTGATAGGAAAGAGATGGTTCTTTTTAAGTTGATAGTAGTTTTTTTCAACTATTTCAAACGGATAGTCCTTTGTTAAGGGGAGAATAAATTTGAACATAGCGAATGAATTAGGGGCTGAAAATGCGTTCTTGACTTTAATTATTGATATCTTGCTACTGGAATATTCTTCTATATCAATAGTATCTAATACTTGAATAGGAATCGATCTTTTTATTTTAGCAAAGAAAGTGTCCATATAATTCCCCCTTTAATGTGTATTATTACTAAATTATAGTAAAATTATACAGCAATTAAAGTAAAATATCAAGCAATTAAACTAACATATTAAGACAGAATAACTGGTAAAATATAGTTAGAGACCATAAATTTATCAATAATGAGGGGGGAGAA
>DATGCJ010000249.1:0-13474 GCA_035312025.1 Halanaerobiales bacterium
TTTTTATTGGTTGCCCGACTTGAAGTTAAGGTTACAATTACATCATCTTCTGTCTGGTAATTAGCAACTGCAAAGTCCATGTGTTTTTCAGAAGCTACGCTTCTAGCAAAAGCATTTACATTTACAATCTCAGAATCTATTAGTGAACTTACCACATCAATATCATGGATCATCAAGTCCTGAATAACATCAGTGTCATCTATTCTTGGGTCATATGGACCCATCCTCTGTACATCAATCGCAACTATTTTTTCACCCTTTAACATCTCGGGTAAAGCTTTAATGGCTGGATTAAATCTTTCTATATGGCCAACCTGTACTATTAATTTTTTATCTTTTGCTCTTTTTAATATTTCATTTGCTTCATCAATCTTATTAGTTATTGGTTTTTCAATCAAGATATGTTTACCAGCATCAATCGCCTGGAGAGCAATATCATAATGGGTAGTAGTAGGAGTAGCTATATTAACTGCTTCAACTTCTTGTAATAAATCCTCTACCGCCGAAAATGACTTAACTCCATAACTTTTTGCCATTTCGTGGGCACGTTTTTGATCAATATCATATACGCCTACTAGATCACAAACATGTTTTAAAGAAGCATAGGAACGGACATGGTTTTTGCCCATGCTTCCTACTCCAATTACCCCAACTTTTACTTTATCCATCTCAAATATCCTCCCTGTTTTATCTACAAATACCTCTATTTGAATTTTTAAGAAAGTTTATAAAATCTTTTACTTCCATAAAATTTTTACTGACTTTTTCTAATTTTTCAATAGCTTGACTAATATTTAGATTCGACTCATAAAGAATATGGTATGATTTTCTTATCTCATCCCTGACATCAGGGTCAATATTTTTTTCATTTAGACCAACTTCATTAATACCAACTACTTTAGCTGGGTGACCATTTACAATTATATATGGTGGTAAATCTTTTATCAACTTTGAATGGCCTTCAATCCGGCTTAAATTACCTATTTTAACAAATTGATGCACTCCTACCATCTCTTCTAAATAGGCATTATTATATATTGTAACATGGCCGGCTAGATTAACATAATTTTCAAGTGTAATATTATTACCCAGACTACAGTCATGTGCTACGTGGGAATAAACCTTAAATGTATTGTTATCACCTATTTTGGTCTCCCCCCGACCTTCAGTTGTTCCTCTACGTATCGCTACATAATCACCGATTTGATTATTATCTCCGATAATCACATATGTCTTACTGCCGTCATAACCGATATTTTGAGGGGGAAAACCAATTGTAACATAGTTATCGATTTTATTGTTTTCACCAATCTTGGTCCACCCCTGAATATGACAGTTAGCACCAATCTTAGTGTTATCCCCAATTTCGACTTCTTCTTCAATGATTGTATATGGTCCAATCTCTATATTTTCTCCTAACTCTACTGTATCAGATATTATAGCTGTATCATCAATTTTGTTATTTTTTAACAAAATTTTTTCCTCCTCAAGAGCATTAATTTATTACTCTAACTTGTATTTTATCAAAAAGAAGAGTATTTTTACAGAAATAAGTGAAACTTTTTCAGCTAGAGGTCATAACTGAAGTCGATTGAATACTTTTGCACTACTCTATCATTGGAATCTGTACTATATTGATACTCTTTATTTTTTAATTGATAGCCTAATTCTATCTCAAACTTATCACTAATATCCCGCTGCCAATTTATTTTATATGTATTTATCAGATAATTCTTACGGTATTCATTTACATAAGAATATTCTTTTTTCTTTAAATCGAGCGAATACTGGTTTTTCTCATTGACTGTGTGTCTAAACTGATAACCAAATGAATAGGAAGTATATGAATTATCTCTGTTATTTATATACCTCTTATCCTTTAATTTAAACTTGAACTTATTTCTGAATATTTCATTAAACTCCTGAGTATAATTGCCGGTTAAGTCCAGGGAACGATTATCATAAGTGCTTTCTTCGTCATACAATTTTTCATAATACTTTACTTTAAAGTAGTAGTAATTCGGATAATCCAACTTCTTTTTCAATTTTAACCAGAAATTATCATAACTATAGTAGTCTACCACATTCTCACTTAATAGATCTTGATTAGAAAGATAGGTATTTTCGCCTCTTTCTAACTTACCGCTCAATTCAAAATCAGCTGCTGCTGGATTAGTAAAGCATAGAACTAGTAAAATAAATATTATAGTTGATTTCTGCAATATACCACACCTCTATATTATATTTAATTGATAAAACTAAATTCAAAACCTATAGCCTTGTCTATATGATTGTAATTTATTTGATAGCTGTAACAGTCATATTCGTGTGTTACTCCTATTTTTTGGGTATCAAATTCTTGATCTGGAATTGAATAAGCTAAATCTAAATTTATCTTCCAGTGTTCCAAATTTTTAGGTAAATATAAATCAAGTTCTGTATTTGAGGTTATTACTTTATCCTTATCTAATTCATCAATACTAAAAAGAGGAGTTCCCTCTTGATCCTTGATACTGTATCCCAGTCTTTGATCTAAATTCAGATTTTTAGAAATTCTTTTATCCAAATTGAAATATATGGCTGTTTCATAGTTAGTTAATTTTTCATCGGCTTTTGGATAATTAACATGCTTAATTTTCTGCTTAAAACCTATATTGAAGTTTTTTGTAATCTTAATATTTTTGTTATAGTCCAGTTCATAGTCTGTTTTATATTCTTTTATTGCACCTTCCTTTACTAGACCATATCCTATACTTAGATCCAAATCTTTGTTAAAAGAATATCCTATATTACCATAGGGTAAATAATCGGTATTATAACCTTTTAAATATTTTATCATCCAGCCCAATTTATTTAAATGTTGACTTATTGAATATTTTTGCTTTTGTAATTTTTCATTGGTAAATTCATGATAAGTTTCAGTACGTAAGTTCTTAATAGGTGTATAAGTTGTACTTACCTTTTCAATTCTATCTTCATTTCGGAAGTCATATCCAAAATCCGCATTAATGTTATATTTCTTTCTGGTATAATCCACAGCAAAGTTTAACGAAGTTTGTCTTTGTTCTTCCGGGATGGGTTTAAGCTTTTCATAGTCTCTAGCATATACCCTATAATCTATGTTTTCATTAATTTTATGGTCAAAACCAAGTTTAATCTCTCTTTCTTCATTGACAATCTCATCATTATCTAAATACCTCTGCTGCTGAAAATCAAAGAATATGTATTTATCACTATCCAATATATATTTATGGTTCCAGTCAAAATTGATATTTTCCTTGTCTTCTCTGATATAATAAAGATCACCATAATTATTTGTTGAAAACTCATAGGGATATACTAATTCTATATATAGACCCTGTTCTAAATTATATCCTAATTCTGGGACTGGAAAGGAATTATCTACAGTAGTTTTTCCTTCTTCATCAGTCGTAACATTGACTACATAACGGGGTAAAGTAATTAGTCGATTGCCACTCCACCAAAAGGTAATATTTTTACCTACAATTTTATCATTAGGATAATACTGAATGTTCTTTGCAGTATAATGGTAATGTGGTTCATCCATTATACAGGTCGTGTAAAAGGCATCTTTAACAATTATATTGGGATTTTGATCCTTCAAATAATCTACATCTTCCCCCTCAAATTGAAATTTATCTATATCTAAAGAGGCCTGTGAAAGATTGGCAACACCTTTTTCATAATCAAGAGTTAATGATTTACCCTTTATTATCCGTCCCTCATATTTCAATATGAGGGGCTTTCCAACAGCTGTCATGATCTGATCAGCATATTTAAATACTATTTTTTTCGCATTTATTTCTACCTGGGGGTTGATAAATTTAGCGTTACCAACAGCATTTATTTCTTCTTTATGGGTATTTATATATATATTATCAGCTTCAATATTTGAAACCTGATCATCTATATTTCCAATTTCAAGATTGTCATCCTGAGCTAGAAGAGGTGCTGTAAACAAAAAAATAAAGCATATTAAAAAGATCGATATGTATTTTATATACTTTTTCATCTGCTTCCTCCTCTATTAGCCTTTTTATGCCCATAAACAAGACCTATTTAGCCAGGCTAAATAGGTCTCAATAGTAATCATCTTTTATTTGATTTATTCAATGTTTAACCCGTAAACATTGTTATTATTAACAGTCTGCACATAAATTTCTGACCCTTTCGGTAGTTCTTCTTCTTTACCTTTCACAAAATAACCGGCGATAAGTCCAACTGGTCCTAAAACGGCCGCACCTAAAATGCTGGCTCCTAAAGCCAACTGTTGGGATTCATTCATCATTTGGGCTTCTTCATCTAAGTCGACTCTTACTTCTGTTCCATCAATGGCCATCACTTTTGAAAAATTTAAATCTATTTTGCCTTCTTTTCCCAAATTACCTGATTTTTCTACTTGGGATATTTCCATTATACCGGTACTACCAGCCGGAATAGCAAGTTTTGAATCTATGTAGACATCTTCGGCCACTTCAAATCTAACTCTATCGCCTGATTTAGAAGAAACTGAACTTACTTTATCAAATGTTTTAATCTTTATTAAGGTGTTTTTTGGAATTTTGATTTGTTTAGCTGGAACAGTTTCATCAGGAAAAGTTACTTTGGTTAAATAATTAATTCTTTCAATTAAAGGACCATCTTTAGATTCACCAAATACCATTTTTTCTAATCTATTTAATTTATTGATAATAGTATCTTGGGTAATATCAGTGGTTAAAGACCATTCAAGTCCGTTTAGATCAAATAATAGGGATGGTGAATCATTATTGTTTAATACATAATTATATATATTATTAGCTCTTTCAATTAAGCTACCTTCCTTTTTTTCTTTATATAGGGTGTCTTCTAATCTTTCAACTCTTTCTAAGATAGATTTATCACTTTTTTGACCATATAATATGATTTCAACTGCACTTAGTTTTTCTACCGGTACTAATTGTGCAGTTGCAGTTAGTACATTAAAATTAAATAAAGAAATAATGATCAAAAAAATAATAATATTTCTTTTTTTATTCATGTATAGACCCCCAAAGGTTAATTAAAATTTAATCTGAAAACTAGCTTCTACATTTGTTTCTTCAACTGATTCTGAATTGTTAGAATTATTATTGGTTCCATCCTCTGTGTCATCTGTATTTGAAGTTGGTTCGATATTATTATTGGCATCCAAGAGTTCTTTATTTATTACCCTAAATCCAAGAGAAAAACTAGAATCTTCATTTAAATTAAAATCTACTCCAAAGTCCCAGGACTGTTCTTGTTTTAATTGATCTTTGATAGTCTTTGGATCAAGGAGTTTATACGAAGCGCTAAACTTAGCTAAATCCTCATACTGATAACTTAAACCTGTTTCTCTACCCTGTGTTTCTAATTCATCAATAATACTATATTCTGCTGCAATTATATTATCATTAGTATTATATTCTAATCCAAATATAGTGGATTCCCCTGATTGTTCTAATAAAATATCGTTATATACATAATCAGCAAATATTCTAATATTATCAGTAGTTTGATAACTAATTCCAAGACGGGTATCAATATTATTTTCATCTCTCAATAATTGACTGTTTTCTTCTAAATTCATAGTATCTATATTATTAAGTCCAACATCATATTCTTGAGTATTTTGTAGTTCATATTCAGCACTTAAAGCTGTTTTATCATCTAAATTATAATTAACCTGTATTGCAGTCTTATTCTCGACAATCTCATTTTTATCTTCTTGATCATAACCAAAGTTAATATTTAATCTAGAAGAAGGGTCAATAATCAGGTTCTCTTGAGGTTCTGTGTTTTCAATTTCTTCATTACTAAATACTATATCAAGTAAATTATTTTGATTGCTCCCATATCTATTAGCTAATTCCTTTAACTTATTTTGATACTGGGCACCAAAATCTTCTAATACCATATCATCTTCAGGAAGGCGTAAGATATAGTCATTTATATCAATAGAATTATAATCAGGTGAATAAAATATAGAGTTAGACAAATTATCATTAACATTTTGCTCTACTTCTTGAGCAAAGATATTTAAACTTACAGTAAACATCAAAACTAATACAAAATATAAGATTATCTTTCTATTCATATAAACACGCCTCCCTTCTTTTTAATTTCTATATGTTCATTATTATTATAACAAAAACAAAGCAATTTTTCTATAGTTTGTTAAATTTAAGTAAAGAAAATTCCTAATACTTTTTGAAAATTAATAAATATTATATGTAGAAAAAGCCCCGGCAAAACCGGGGCTCTTATTTTTACATAATGGTATTTTGACTAGCTACAAGATTCATTTAGAAGCTAATACTTACACCTGCAGTAGCTTCTTGTGCTGTCCAATCATCTGCACCATCATCTGCGTCATAGTCCATTTGCATTAGCTTATAACTAGCTGTTAAGCTTGCATTTTCAGTAAATGTGTAATCTACGCCAACAGCATTTGTCATATAGTTACCACTATATAGATCGGAAGCTTCATCTTTAGCTTCTTGAGTAGTGTAACCCAAGTCATAAGTTAATGAAGTCTTTTCATTAAGTGTATAAGCTAATCCAGCTTTCATACTAGTTGTAGTTGCATCATATTCTTCAAATCCAGGTGTATCAGTTGCATCTAATACATTGAAGTCTTCATCTGGATTTGCAGTTTCTTCAGCATCTACAAATTCTTTACCAGTAACCATCTTATAGTCTACAGAAGCTGAAGCTGTTAGACCAGTAATTACTGGATAATCTGTTAAGCTGACACCAACAGAAGTAGTAGTCTTTTCAGCATCTTCATAATTACTTAGACCACTAACGTCTGTGTAAGAACCAGTTACACCTACATAATCTGTAAAGTCATATGATCCTTTGAGCTCTATAGTATTTTCGTTAACTGCTTTATATTCTTCTCCATCGTCGTCTTCAGTAGGTATTACATCTTCAACAGGATCCATTACTTTATAAGCTGCACTTACTTCAGCATTTTCTACTGGTACAAAAGTAGCTCCTACAGAATACTTAGTTGTATCTCCATCATAATCAGTTTCTTCACCAGTAGGCTCTGTAAATTGTTTAAAGGAACCTTCAACAGTCAGATTTTCCATAACTGCCATAGTAGCTCCAGCTGAAAGTCTGGTATCATTTTCGTCATAGCCATCATAGTCTACTACATCATAGCCAAAGTTCAAGTCAAGACCAGAAACTAAGGCATTTTCTGCAGTACCATCATGTGCTACTGATACGCCATAGCCAGACATTTTTTCTTGTGCTAAACCAGCTTCGTATTTATTATAACCGGTATCTTCATCATCAAATACAGATAGGCTTCCATATAGAGGTGAGAAGTTTTCTCCTCTATTTTTGTAACTTGCGCCAGCTGTGAATGCGTCAACCAATTGAGTTGAAGCATTTACTCTAAATAGATATCCAAATTCATCAGTTACTGCATCTGTACTTACAGCTACGTCACCAGCAAAGTCAAATCCAGAAATTTTAGCTGTAGCTTCAGCGCCAACAACTAAATCTTCATATTCATCATCTGCTGATTCTTCAAAATCAGGGCTTAAGCGTCCTGCTACTGTAGTTTTAACATCTGCCATATCTAATACAAATGTTTTTTGAGCACCTGCAACTACATAATCAGCAGTATCAGAAGTAGCATCTCCATTGAAGTATAGTTCATATACGTCATCTTCATCAGCATCTGCCCAATCATAATCTTCCCAAGAAACATTCAGCTCTTCATCGTCTTCAGAATCATTGGTTAATGGGTTTACTGAGTCATCAACTTCTACTTCATCAATACCAACAAATGCATTTACTCCATATGGTTTATATAAGAAACTTGCAGCATTAAATTTCTCTGAGCTTACAGCGAAGTCAGAATAACTAACTTCATTTTTCTCATTATAAACCATTTTTAATTCATCATTTTCTAATTCTAAATCAGCTGATTTAAATGTAGCTTCGTCAGTTGAATCTAATTTTTCTAATGTAACACCAACTTGGCCTTCAAAACCAGCATAGTTAATATCAGCATTTAGATTTAAGGTGTGGGTTAATTCAGCTATTTCTTCAAATTCCATAGCATCTGCATCGCCGTCATCCCACATAGTTAATGCATCTACAGCATCAGCAGTATCTTCTTGAATTCTAAAATCAGCGAGAGTATAAGAAGTACTTACAGTACTCCATTCTGTATTACTTTCTACTTCTGCAGCAGTAATTTCGCCACCTGGAATTGTACCAGTATAGCTACCCACTTCAGTAGGTTGACCTACTAATACATAATTGAACTCAGCTACTGCTAATTCAACTAGAGTACTCTCAGTTACTTCATCTTCTTCTAAAGTATCATCAAAAACATGGTTATAATACTCAGCAACCACTTCGTAATTATTTGCAGGATCAGAATCTATTTCACCATTCATCTCTCTAATTCTTGTTTCAATGATAGCAGCTACATCAGAAACATAAGCTTCAAATTCATCATCGTCTAAGGCTAAGTCGCCATCAGCATCATAAGCTGACAATGGAGCATCTTCGATATAATAATGATTGAAGCCAGAACCAGTATCAATTACTTCACCATCTATAACATCTTTATGGTTAAATGTAACTGAATATGATCCGCCAAATGTAACTGGTGGAGTTGCTTCTTCGAGAGCTGTAACTCTTTCTCTAACTGATTCTAAGTTATCTTCAAGAAGACCTAAGTCGTCTCTTAAAGAATCATAATCGCTTCTTAGAACTTTAAGCTCAGCTTGATATTCAAAAGTTAAAGCTTCGATTAAATTAACTACTTGATCAGCTTGCTGATCAGTAAGTTCTGTTGGTGGTTCTGGAGCTTCTGGCATATTCTTTTCCATTAGAGCTTTAACGATAGCTGTAACGTCTTGAGCTTGCTCTGTAGTTAAACCAGAGTCTTTTTTCTCCATGGACTCTACTTTGTCCATTAACTCTTGACGCTGCTCTGCCATATTGTCCATAACTCTACTAACGATCATAGCGATTTCGTATCTTGTTAAGTTTCTTTGTCCTTTGTAAGTTCCATCTGGATAACCTTCAATTACTCCAGCTGCAACTAATTCATTAATTGCTTCATAAGCCCAGTGATTAGATGGTACATCTGGGAAAGAAGCACCTATTGCTGGCGTTGCTAAAGCAACAACTAGCAATAAAGCAATCATTACTGTAAATTTTCTCATGTTTATAATTCCCCCTTAAGGATTGTTTTTAGTTCTATTATTCATTGACAATCCTTGGGACTCGAACATATGAGTATCCTTGTTTCCTCATAATTCTTGTCTCCAGTTGTCAATGAACGTGTGTTAGAACCTCATTATCTCTTCGTGGCCGCGCGGTCTCGGGGGGCACCTCCTTTCTCCCGCAGTTTAAGCCGGAGATAATAAGACTTTTGACGAAAATTAATTCATCACTATTAAATATTCAATACCGAGCAAAATATTCCTGCAAAATAATGGATATTTTTTTCTGTAAATGTCTAAAAACACCTACTAACTCAGCATTTGAAGTAATTATATCAGTGTTCTTAAAATATTTCAAGCTAATTATTCATTAAACATGTTAATTTTTTATTAAATTATCTTATCCATTTAAAATCATATGGTTTTAAATCTATAATATTTTCCATTTTATTATTTTTAAGTATATCTTCAAATTCCTCCCTATTTTTTAGGATTTTTTTAAGATTTATTCCTTCAATCTTTTCCTTACTTATATTATGAAGGGCTAATAGTTGTTCCCCAGTTTCTCTATTCTCTCTCAGTAATGCAAATATTCTTTCATCTATGTCCAATACTTTCTGATCAGCATTAGGATGTAAAGCAGACTGTTCTTTTCTTATCGATATAATTTCTGTTAAGTTTTCATATACCTGGTGCCTGATTGTGCCTTCTTCATTTATAGACGTTTCTAATTCTTCTAAACTCAGTTTTTCTCTATTGATAGTTCTTTTCTCTCCGGTCAGCTTAACCCCTTCTATATAATTTCTTGAACCTAATAGACTGTGTATATAAATGGCTGGAATACCTCTAAAGGTTAAAAGTATAGAATGGGCATTAATAAACTTTTGGATCTTTAAATCCATAGGTTCTTCCTCCTGAACTAAGGCATCAAAATATTTAATATTTAGTTCATAAGGACTTTTGGTACCATCATTATTGGTCTTATAGGAAACAAAACCGCCATTTTCCTTGGTTCTGGTGGCTAAACTATCAATCTCTTCATTTGTTAGGATACCTTCTACCGGTCTTACGCCAATCCCATCATGAGAAGCAAGGAAGTTAAAGTAATATTTGCCTAGGCCAAATTCCTTTAAATCTTGTGCCCAGTCAATTAATTTTTGGGCATCTCCTGTATGAAAAGTATGTAAAACTAAAGGAGGTAATGTAAACTGATAAACCATATCAGCTTCTCTTTCTTCTTCCCCGAAATAACTAATGTTTTCCTCGTAAGGGACATTGGTCTCTGTAATAATTAAAACTTCTGGGGCTACTTCATCTAAGATACACCTGAATAATTTTATTACTTCATGGGTTTCTTTTAAATGAATAGAACTAGTACCGATCTTTTTCCAGAGATAGGCTATAGCATCCAATCTAAGGATACTGGCCCCTTTTTTGACATAAAATAAGAGAATATCTATGACATTTAAAAGTAGATCCTCATTCTTGTAATTTAAATCTATCTGATCAGGACTAAAGGTAGTCCAGACGTGTTTTTTTCCTCTATTGGTCTCAACTTCAGTTAACAAAGGCTTTGCTCTCGGTCTGGTCACCTTGGATACATCCACATCAGGATCTACTTCTATAAAGTAATCTAGATATTCAGGATGTCCCTCTTTATACTTTTGAAACCATTCACTATGACTGGAAATATGGTTAATAACCGCATCAAACATCAGGTTATAGTCTTCGCTGATTTCCTCAATATCGGTCCAGTCCCCCATTTCTTCATTAACCTCTTTATAATCAATAACAGCAAAACCATCGTCAGAGGAATAAGGAAAAAAAGGTAAGATATGTACAATATTAATATAGCCTTTTACATACTTATTTAGAAATCTATGTAATACATCTAAAGTATCATCACCATCTTTAACCTGATCTCCATAAGTAATTAAAACTACATCTTCTTCTGTTAATATATCCTTATTATATACTTTTTCTGAAATAGCTGGATTTTTGGCTTTAAATTCTTTCATACGCTCATAAAGACGAGCAAAAACACTTTCTCCCTTTTCTTCTCCATAAAGAGCAATTAATTTACCCTTTATCTTTTCATATATCTCACTTTTATTTTCTAAAGACAAGTTATCACCTCAAAACTAAATGTATTATTAACAATATTATATGAAATTAGATAATAATTTTTCTAATATTTCCTTCAGTCTTTCTTTAGAAAAGTTACGGCGGGCTATTACAAAGTTATAATTAACAGCTTCCTGGCGGTACTCATTATTTGTTAAATACTTATAGGCTTCTTCTAAAGGCTCTTTATATCTTTTCTCTTCGATACTAACTAGACCGTTAGTTTTACTCTCATATCCACTGCCTAAAGAAGCTACAATTGGATTATATTTCTGGATATCTGTTTTAAAAACCGGATATTCATAGATCATAATTGGTTTTTTAGAAAAGAAACCTTCCAATAGTTGATTACCCCAACCTTCTTTAATACTTGGATATGTTATCATATCACAGTTTGCATAGAAATCCCAGAGGGAATATCTGTTTTCTTTTAATAGTTGATGCGCCCAGATAATTCTAACACCTTTTTCATTAGCTAATTTCTTTAACTTACTTATATAAGATTCATTATCTTCTTCTAGGCCGGGCATGACCAAAACTATTTCATTTTCTTTTCTAAACTGTCTATTATCATATAAATTATTATTAATTAATTTTTCTTTGTATTGTCTTTTAAACTTACTTACAAAATTTATCGCCAATTCAATTGCTTTTCTTTCCGCAATACGGGTAGCCTGTAAAAAAATAATATCATTTTCTTTTAAACCGAGTTCTCTTTTTAAATCTTTATTATCCTCATTGATTTTCCAGTGGTCCTGTTTAAAATCAAATACATTTGGTACAACTTCTGACCAGATATCCTTTTTGTTCATTAATTTCTTTTGGGCTATTCTATTTATTACAACATGTCTTATTGAAGCTAGTTTGGGTGGAAAGTACTTCTCTAACATTAACTCAACTATCTTATAATTCGGATCCTGATAAAGTTCTCTCTCCCAATAGAAATCATGGTGGTGGGCAATGGCAGCAAGCTCAAGCTCTTCTATAGCTTGAGCTAAACCAAAACCCACCGCTATATTCCAACCAAGAGAAAAAACATTATTGGGAATCAATAAATCAATATCTCTTTTTTTAATTATTTTTTTAAATTTTGTTTTAAACTGATTAGCATAATTATAAATATCTTCTTTGATCTGCTCTTCTGTTTTAGAAGGATTCTCTTTTTTAAATATTTCTTCAACAAGTTTTAGATTTCTCTCATTTCTATACTCTAATTCCGGAAGGTATACTTCCTTTTCATCTTTTGAGCCCGTGATATATATTACCTGATGTCCTAAATCTTCTAATACATCTCTCCACTTATCCATCTCAAGAGAAACTCCATCGGTTTGTTTTGTTCTAAAATGTATCATTGCTATCTTCATTATTGCAACCCCTTATCTTAAATATTATTATCCTTTAACTCCACCAAAGGTGAGTCCGCCTGTAATAAATCTCTCAACTGAGAGGAATAAGATAATTACAGGGATAGCTGTTAAGACAGAAGCTGCCATCATCCTACCCCAGATATAGTGTTGGGTAAAGAAAAGCTGATTTAAACCTAATGGCAGAGTCTTGAGTGCTTCACTGTTGATAAAGACAGATGCAAATAAATATTCATTCCAGGCTATCATGAAAGCATAGATGAAAACGGAGACGATAGCTGGAGCAGAGAGCGGTAAAACTATCCGCCAGATTACTTCTAACCTGGAACATCCATCTATAATTGCAGCTTCTTCTATTTCTTCCGGAATGGTTCTAAAGTAATTACCTAACATATAGAGCGAAACCGGCAGGGTCTGGACTATATATGTTACAATAAGTGAGGTACGCGTGTCAAAAAGACCTAATTTAGTTATCATCTGGAATAAAGGAATAACTAATAGGACGCCGCCGAACATGTAAACTAAAAGCACACCTCTCTGCACTGCTCCCCGGCCGGTAAATTTAAGCCGGGCAAAGCTGTACGAACCGAAGATTGCGATTACTACCCCAATTCCAGCTGAAATAAAGGCTACAATCAAACTGTTTTTAAAATAGGTAAGAAAGGGAAATACTTCTGGATTCAATACACCTTCATAATGAACAGTTGTTGGATCCTGAGGCAACAATCTCGGTGGAAATAGATTCTGCTCCTGATTAGGTTTAAA
>DATGCJ010000250.1:0-5226 GCA_035312025.1 Halanaerobiales bacterium
GACTTCCCACCATGTGTAGAAGAAGATCCTGTCTATGCTCCTAGTGGAGTTACCAACAGACAGGTAATTATTGACTACATCCAGGCTAAAGGTACAGTTAATCCACAACCTACCTATAACTGGAGTATTAAACCATTTGAACCAGCTGGCACTATTACATTCCGCTCCCATCCAGAAGCCATGGGATATATCAATGATATGAACATTGAAGGTATTGAAAAGTTAAGAACCGATGAAAATGGCATGGGTGTCTATAAGCTGGATGTAACTGAGTAAATTTAAATAAATAAGAGGCAGGCGATTATCTCGTCTGCCTTTTTTCAATATGAAGGTGAAAAAGATGAAAATAAAAGTCAACGGTGAGCTTGTTGAAATATTTAAAGGAGCTCAGGTAAAGGATGTAATCAGAAGTTATTCTGAAGAAGAATATAAAAAGGTTCAAAAAGGAGAAAAGATCATAGAAGACCCGGACGGCAATATGGTTATGCCGAATGGTGAACTGATGGGAAATGAAGAATTCTTTTTAGTAGACAAGAAGTAAAAAACAAATTAAATGAGGGGGAATTTGTATCCATGTCTGCTTATCTTAAGAAAAGAAATTTAATTATTAGCCTATTTGTGGTGGCTGCCTTTATTGGAGCCATGCTCTTTGCACCACAAATGACACAAGCAGCGGATAATACTAAAATAGTAATCTTACACACCAATGATGAACACGGTTCTATTGAGAACTTCTCCAAAATAGCAGCTTTAAAAAAACAATATGAAGAGGAATACGATGATGTAATCTTAGTTAGTGCTGGTGATCCATCCAGTGGTAATCCAGTTGTCGATGAATATGTAATTGATGGTGAAAATTTAAGAGGTAAACCGATGTTTGACCTTATGAATGAAACCGGTTATCAGGCTCTTACCCTGGGTAACCATGAATTTGACTATGGACAAGAAAGATTAAAAGCTAACATGGAATTAGCTAACTTTCCTATGATTTTAGCTAATCTGGAAGTAGATACCAATGAAGCCGATATGCCTCAGCCTGAACCATATACCATGATTGAATCTGCCAATGGTATTAAATTATCTATGTTAGGACTAATTCAGGTCCAAAAAAGCGGTTATCCTTCTACCTTACCCAAAAATCTTTACGGTTTAAAGTTCTTAGATCCTCTAAAAACATTAAAAGAATATACACATCTTAAAGATGAAAGTGATGCTTTTATCGTCTTAAGTCACGTAGGTCATAACTGGGACCAAGAGGCAGCCGAAGCTGTAGATGGTATTGATGCTATAATTGGCGGTCATTCCCATACTGTAGTACAGGATCCACCAATTGTAAATGATACTCTAGTTACTCAGGCCGGTGGTGACTTAGCATACTTGGGTAAAGTCGTACTCACTTTTGATGAAAACAAGAATCTTGTAGATAAGACAGGTGAATTAATTAAATTAGAAAATGTAGAGAAAAAAGATAAAGCTGTCCAAGAAAAAATAGCTTCCTATCAAGCCGATGTTGAAAAGATCTTTAGCCGCGAATTAGCTTATATAGATAATAGTATAAGTGGAAACAGTAATCTAGGTGCTCTTATGACTGATGCAATGGTCAATTCAGAAGAAATTGCTGATCTAGGCCATGAAGTAGATTTTGCCTTCCAAAACTCTGGTGGTATAAGAGTAGGCAGTATGGGTCCTGGCACATTAACTGTTGGAGATATCTTTAAGTTAGAACCATTTGGCAACAATATCATTATTTACGAAATGACCACCCAACAAATCAAAGATATGCTGGCTACAAACTATAAGAGAGATAACTCTATTGACTTAAGACCAGGTGGCTTAAAATATGAAATAGTTGTTAATCAAGTAGGAGATGTTAAAAGAGTAGAACTTACCGATATGGCCGGCAATATGATTGAAGAAGGTAAAACCTTTACCGTTGCCCATAACTCTTATGTAGCAAGTTCATATAACTTTGAGACCGAAACTGAAGGAGAAAACACCTATCTAAGAGTTAATGACACTATTATCCATTATTTAGAAGATGTAATTAAACCATCTAAAGTTCAAAGTTATTATGCTGCTCAAGATTTAAATAGAACATCAGTCTCCATAGCAAAAGGTGGATCAGGTGACAAAGTAGCCTATACAAATGTTGAAATTAGTACTGTTGGTAAGGCACAAGGTTCTGTAAGTGCCGGTAACCTATTTGCTGATGCCGCAAAAGAAGTTCTTGGTGTAGATGTAGCTGCTTTCCCAAGTGATCAATTAGCAACCGGTGCTACTTATCCCGCTAATAGTGATGTATTCAATAAATCTCTAGATATGCTATACGCCAGCTTTGGATATGACAACAATGTTACAATAGCAACTGTCAACGGCCGCGACTTAGAAAAAATGCTCTTAAGTCAAGCTAGATACTATGGAGAAGGACCAGTCATGACCCATGTATCAAAAGGAACAGAATATACAGTTGAAATGGAAAATGGAGAAATTAAAGATATCAAAGTATATCTAAACGGTGAAAGAGTTTCACCTGATAAGGAATATACCTTTGCTATCAACAGTTATGTCTATAAGTACTATGCAGATGCTGCTGATCCAATTTCCAGTAAAACTACTAATGAAACTGAAAAAGAAATCTTAGTTGAATATCTAAAAGATAAAGGAACTATTACAGAAGATGTTCTTGAAGAGAGAATCACAATTGAAAAATAAAGAAAAAATATAAATTAATAACATCTTAAAGGATCCTCCCTCCGGGGAGGGTTCTTTTTTTCTTTAATCATCATATAAATTAAACAGAATAAACTTATATCCCAAAATTATTGAAGGAAATCTTATACTTATATTCAATTAGATAATACATTGGTATAGTTTGGTAAAAAAGTTATTATATATCTTTTTTGCCTTTAATATATCATTTAATTTAAAAGGAGGAAATATGTATATGAAAAAAAATAGTAAGTTAGTATTCTCAATATTATTGTTATTTTCTTTAACATTAGTATTGACTAGTTGTCAGTTCCCGTTATATTTTGATAAATATAATGCTTCGGGAACAGTAACAGATACGAATGGCAATCCAATTGAAAAAGCAGTAATTAAATTTGATAACGGATATGATCCTGTTTATACTAATTCAAGTGGTAAATGGGTTAAATCTGGGTTAGGCGGAACAGTAACAATTAGTGTACATAAAACAGGTTATTCTTTCTCCCCCTCAGAATATACAGTAACTGATGATGAAACAAGTTTAAATTTCGTAACTGATAATGTAAAAACAACGCCTTATAATGTAAGTGGTAAAATAACTGATAATATTGGTAATAAAATAGATAATGTAATAATTAGATTTAGTAATGGTGCTGAACCAGTAGAAACTGAAGAAGATGGTACTTGGAATAAGGATAATCTAAAAGGAGAAGTAACAGTTACACCTGAAAAAAATGGATTCTCCTTTGATCCCTCTAGTAGAACTGTAAATGGTAAAAATAGTTATGTTAATTTTACAGCTATTGAAGCAACTGATGATATATATAATATCTCCGGAAAAATTGAAGATAGTTTAGGTAATGGAATAGGCGATGTGATTTTAAGGTTCAGCGGTAGTTATGAATCCATAAAAACAGATTCTGATGGAACATATACTAAAGAAGGTTTAAAAGGGGAAGTAACAGTTACACCTGAAAAAGTTAATTATACATTTGATCCTACAGAAAGAACAGTTAATAATTCGGATAAGTTTATAAACTTTATAGGAAAAACATCATATAGCCTTAATGGAAGTGTAACTCTACCTAATAGCACAAAGGGAATACCAAATGTTACTATTAATTTTAATAGTCTTGATTCCGATAATACCTATACATCTGTCACCACAGATTCAGAAGGAAATTGGACAAAGAGTAATTTAAAAGGAAAAATTAAAATTATACCTGTATTAGAAGGATGGAGTATTTCTCCTACAGAAGAATTTGTAAGTAAAGAAAATGAAAACGAATCAATTGATTTCACTGCTAGTACAACTTCAGATTATGAATTTTATAAAGCTTCTGGTAAAGTAATTGATGGTACAGCTTCCGGAGTCGCAGCTGTCAGAATTGATTTTGAAAGAGATGGAAATATAATATGGACTACTTTCACTGATCAGTCAGGAAGCTTTACAGTTGGAGAATACTTATATGGCACTGTTGAAGTGATACCTCAAGGTTCTTATGAGCCAACCTCTGTTACCATTACTAAAGAGACAACTGGAATTCAATTTAAAACTAACTAAAAAAATAAAAGATATTTAAATAATCAATGAGAGGTCTCCTTAATGGAGATCTCTTTTCTTTTAAATAGAATCATAATATTTTAAAATTTGATTATTTATATTAAATAATAGCAGGTAATTATTAGATAATATTTAAGTATTAATATAACGCCCAAAATTTTTATATTAATATTGGAGGTAGCCATGAAGAATTCTAAAATTTACTACTTATTGATTTTTTTAATTTTATTAACTACAATATTATCTGGCTGCAGTACAGACAGCAGCTTAAATTACTTTAATATCCAGGGTACAATTACTACTGAAAGTCTAGATAAGCCAATAGAAGGAGCAATAGTAAGTATTGGAAACAAATCAGATTCTACTGATTCAGCAGGTAATTATTTAATTGAAAATTTAAAAAAAGGTAAATATACCTGGTCCATAGAAAGTCAGAAATATAGTGACTATTCACAGGAAATTATTGTTGATAATAATTTAAATATAAATAAACAATTATCATTAGATACCGTTAATGCCACAATTACCGGTACTGTCCAAGTTTATAACTATAATAGCTCAAGTTCTGAAGATTATGAATTACAAAATATGACCACCTCCAGTAATAATATAATTGAACCTCTCAATTTAACTTCTGAGGCAAGTACTCCCGAATTTAAAGCTCAGCAGATCATAATTAATTTTGAGGAGAATATTACTTTAAATGAAATAGATGAATTTATTAATAATAATAATTTATCTAAAATTAGAAAGTTAAAGTTAGAAGATAATAATATCTATCTATTTCAATTACCTGATAATAAAGCTGTCCTAGAAATGGTAGATACATATAATCAACATAAATTAATAACCTGGGCTGAACCCAATTATATAATGAGTCTCTCAGCAATACCAAATGATTCTTCTTTATATAATGAACAATGGGGTAATAGAAAAGTAAATTTAGAACCTGC
>DATGCJ010000251.1:0-2471 GCA_035312025.1 Halanaerobiales bacterium
TAAAAGTTTAATATTTCCGGTGGTAATTGCGGAGGGGCCACACCTGTTCCCATCTCGAACACAGCAGTTAAGTCCTCCAGCGCCTATGGTACTGCAGGGGTAACCCTGTGGGAGAGTAGGTCACTGCCGGATCTTTTTTTAACTACCTTATAATAAAGGTAGTTTTTTTAATACAATAAAAAACACTCAAAGGAGGTTATAACTTATGGGTACCAATAAATTTAAAGTGGATTCTTATTTAAAAGAAGGTATGAAAGTTAAAGTAGATAATGGGAGAGGTCATGGGATAATTATAGATGAACCGGAAAGCTTTGGGGGTTCTGATGAAGGGATGAACCCGGTAGAGATAACATTAGCCAGTTTAGCAGGCTGTCTTTCCATAACTTCTGCTTTTTTAGCAAATAAGATGAAGATAGATATTAATGATCTTTCTATAGAAGTAGAAGGTGAGATTGATGATAAAGCAATGAGTTCTGCTGAGGTAGATTCTGGCTTTAAAGAGATCAGATATAATTTAAGGATCGATTCAGATGCGGATGAAGAAAAAATTAAAAGATTATATCAAAGTATTGAAGAATACTGTCCTGTTTCTGATACTCTAGAGAGAGCTATTGAAGTTAAGGGTGATTATCAGTTAACTTAAATTATTAAAAGGATGGAGAGATCCATCCTTTTTTGTGTAAAAAATAAGGTGATAATTAATGTAGAATATTATCTGAAATTAGAATTATTTTTTTGCCAATCTTTTCGTGTTAATTCCCAATAGGAGGCAGCGGGTTTCATATCAGTTGGTCTTTCTTTACTTTTAAGTCCACAGCGTGAATATAGCTTTCTTGCTGCCGCGTTTTCTTCTGAAGGTTCGGTCCAAACAGCCTCAATCTGTGGTTCATTTTTAAATATATAACTGATCAATAGTTGGAGTGATTCGGTAGCAAGGCCTCTGCCTTGCATTTGGGGTAATAACTTAATATCTAAGCCGGCTCTCTTATGTTTAGCATCTTTTTTATAGTATAATTCCCCACAAAAGTTATCATTTTTTTTAGTATAGACAACAATTAGTATAGACAACAAAATGATGAGTCTTTTCATTTTGTTGTATTTTCTCCCACCACTCTTTCAAATCATTAATATTTTGATCTATTCCAGCTGGGAAGCCAACCCATTTCATCACTTCGACATTATTCCAAAGACATTTAATATTTTCTAAATCTTCTCTGATAGTTTGTTTTATAATAATTCTTTTACCTTTAATAGCCATTAAAATCCTCCTAATTTAAAGAATAAAAATAAAATATATTGATTGAATTATATGTATCTATTCTATAATTTTTTGTTCAAACAAGACAAACTTCTTATCTCTACCAAAATTTAATAAGATTCCTAATAATAAAAGTGAAATTAGATATATACTTACTTTTTTAAGCATTCTACCATCCTCCTCTTTAATTATCTTATATTAAGTATAATTGAACTAATTACTTATTTGCAAGAAAAATAATAAGATATTGTTTAAAGATAATAATAACTCATTTTAATTATTTATTTTTGCAATTATTAAAGGAAATGAAATCCCTTTATTTAAATATATATTAGTTGAATATAATTTGAGAGGAGAATTTTAGTGAAAAAAGTACATAGAACTTTCATATATCTCATTTTAATTATTTTTATCTTTAGTCTATCAATTACAGCCGCCCCACCAGGCATGAAGGACGTTACCTTTAAATATGAACCACAGATCGAGGAGGTAGGTTCTGTTTATCTGGCCGGTTCTTTTAATAACTGGGCAACCAAAAAATTAGAAATGACCGATGAAGATGAGGATGGAGTTTATGAAATTACTATTTCTTTGAAACCAGGTACTTATGAATATAAATTTGTTGTAAATGGCTCCATGTGGAAAAAAGATCCCCAAAGTGAAGATTATGCTCCCGATGGTTTTGGAGGCTTAAATTCTGTAATTAATGTTGGTCAGCAGATAAAAAAGGTTGGTAAAAGTGGTGATGGAGAAATTATAAAAAGTGCTTTATGGCATGATCAGGAAACCCCAGCACATATTACAAGGCTTGGTAATAATATCATTGAGATCAGATTTCAAACGGCTGTAAATGATGTAGAAGATGTTAGGTTAAATTACTTTGATGAAGATGGATATCAAGTTGAGTACATGAATTACTTTACTTCAGACGAGCAATTTGATTACTGGAATAAAAAAATTGAGGTTAAAGATAATGAATTTAGGTACCGTTTTGTAATCGATGATGCTGATACAAGATTTTGGTTTGATAGAGCAGGACTTGCAATTACGATGGCTGATTGGTTTAGATATAATAAGGGTAATTATCCTCTTTTTAAAACACCTGACTGGGTAAAAGAAGCAGTCTTTTATCAAATTTTCCCGGATAGGTTTTATAATGGTAATAAGGCAAATGACCCTGAGTATATAGAAACTTATAAAAATAAGACTGAAC
>DATGCJ010000252.1:0-2560 GCA_035312025.1 Halanaerobiales bacterium
ACATTCTATGTGAAGAAACGGTTAAGTGCAACATAGAAGCTGTCGGGGTAGGGGTTCATGCATCCAGGGAAGGATTTTCAGAGATAACGACGGGAAAATCCTACTTTCTAGTTAGAATAATAATAACAAAGACCTATCTTCTAGGATAAATCCAAAATAGATAGGAGAATTTAGGATTGACGCATGAGATTGTAGTAGTTAAGATAGGAGGGTAATGCCTTCTTAAATGTAGTTAAATTACATTACTGTAGAATTAATATTCTAAAGTGCGAAGGATTTCTGGGCGCTTAGGTAATCTTGTGGAAAGTGGTACTCCGAGACCATCTGTAATTTCCTGAAGAGATAAAACATTAAAATGCAAACTAAATTATTTATGAGTGTATATAGGTGTTTCTATTTAAACTTGCGATAGTTTAGGAAGGCTAAATGTGAGAAATCCTAAGGTCAAAACCGGATTCGGGAAAACCGACCGTCTTGGATTGTAGGGGGGCTCTGGGAAACGTAATCAAAGAGAGCTGGACTGCGGTCTGGTGGGAAATCGACCAGAAAAGCCACCGGACTCTAAAGTATACGCGCTCAGTTTCTACCCGACCATTTACCGTTAACTTTTAGATAGGTTTCATTTCCACAGAAGGAATTAGAGAGTTCGTAAGGGTAATTATCGACATAGGGTTTAATGTACTTACTGACAGCATTAGCATAGTTTAAGACGGTTTGGTGTGAGATATCTACACCGTGAATATCTTTCATGATGGCAGCGGTATTACGGGAAGAGAGCCCGTAGTTAGTATAGTAAGTGAGTACTAAACCGAGAACCTGATGAGAGGAATGAATTTTTGTTATATCGACCTTAGGTATAACAGTTAACTCTTTGCTTAAGGGTTTAAAGTCAAAGGTAAATTCACGATAGATATAATGTAGTTTAAAAGCATAAGGATTTTGAGCAAAAAGTTTTCTTTCCTTTTTAGTCATGACAGCTAGGTTATACTGATAAAAAGAGCAGAAGTCGTTTTTACACTTATGAATGATAAACTGTTTACGCACTTTAATTTTTTCGAGTGATTTCCCACAGTGTGGACATTTAAAAGAGATTGAATTTTGATAAACTTGTCCTTTAATAAAAGGGAAATCACAGATCTTACAGAGGTACTGTCCTTTGCCGCCGTTATTATCGTAGATATAGACATGAGGAGCTTGACAGCGGGTACAGGAGATATTATGAAGTACTTTGTGTTTGGGATTTCGCCTTTTAATGGGTTTAAGTTCTTTACCGTGTTTAGCTTTATATTCAGCTAAGAGCTGGTTATAATCCAACTTTTCAAAAACCTCGATGATAGGCAGTTCATCGACTTGAAGATACCGGTATTTTTTACTGATCGGAATATCGACTTTGGGAGTAATATTTTTGCAGGTCAAAAGGACAAAAAGATAAATGATAATTTTTTCCTGTAATTTGATATAGGCGAGTAGCCAGGTAATAATTTGAGACATAATTCTTGCCACCTTTCTTTAGATTTTTTTGTTAGATAAGTATATTTTACCCAAAAATCAAGGGGGTGGCAAGGTTTTAAACCAAAGTCCTTGTTTTGACAGGGTTTTGGACTATATTGATTAGAAAACTTTTGACAATATGAATTTAAGTAAGGAGAGTTTTAAAATGAAATCTACTGGAATTATTAGAAAGTTAGATGACCTAGGTAGAATTGTTATTCCAAAGCAACTAAGAGATAATTTTAATTTGTTAACTAAAGACTCCTTAGAAATTTTTAAAGAACAAAATAAAATAATTTTAACTAAATATGAACCGGGATGTAAATTCTGTAGCGAGATTGATGTGTCATTAGTTTATAAAGGCTATAAACTATGTAAAGATTGTTTTGAAAATATAAAAGAATTAAAATAATTAATACAAAAAGAGAACTATCTTTTAACAAAAAATCAATAGTTCTCTTTTAATATTAATTAGTATAAGTTCAAATAAGAAATATATTATATTTTTTTTAATAAGATATTTAACCAGTATTCGTTTTCACGATTTTTTCTGCGATCTTCGGTCTTCCATAATTTAATTATCTCCAAATATTTAAACTTATTAATAAGTTCTTTAAAAGAATTTTCATCATAATAATTAAATAACCTACCATTTCTATAAATTTCTTTACTCCCATACTTGAAAGAAGAGTATAATACTCCATTTAATTTTAATGCCTTAGTTAATCTATTTAAGATGTTTTCAATGTCTTTTCTTTTAACATGTAATAAAGAAGCACAGGTCCAAATTCCATCAAATACTTCCTTATAGTTAATATCTTCAAATTTCATACATTTTACCTCTTGATCAATTAATTCAGAACTTAATTTTGCTAACTTTTCTGAACCATCAATAGCAGTAACTTCATATCCCTGTTTTAAAAAATATAGACTGTCTCTTCCTGATCCACATCCTGCATCTAAGATATGCCCATTTTCTTTAATATGTTTTAAAAACTCTTTATATAAGGGGCTCATGTCAACTTCTACAGTATTTTTATAATATTTTTCAGCATTATTATTATAGTAT
>DATGCJ010000253.1:0-9331 GCA_035312025.1 Halanaerobiales bacterium
AATATGAATTATTTAATTTTTTTGTACCGCTATTATAATATTTTTATAAAAGTTATTTATCTCCTCCTAAAAATTTGAGATTTTTATAAAAAAATTAAATTGATAGTAAATATTGTAATTTTAGAATATATTAAATTAAAAGTACTAAAGGCTATCCCTAAACAGGTTTTAAGGATAGCCTTGCTAATTTATAGGTTAAATTTATTTACATTATCTGAAAGTTCATTTGCCATTTCTGCTAATTCTTTAGCTGCATTGACTATTTCTTCGGTTGAAGCAATCTGCTCTTCGCTGGAGGCTGCCACTTCCTGGGCATTACTGGCAGCGCTCTTACTTACTTCTTCTATCTGCTCTACTGCATTTTCAACCTGTTTGCTGTTCTTGTTCATTTCTTCTATTGATTCGTGTAGCTTTTTAATCGCATGGTTTGAATTTTGAGATGTATCATTTATCTTGCCAAAGATCTCACCGGAAGTTTCAATTGTTTCTACACCTTGATCAACGGCCTCTTCAGTTTTATCCATCTTATCTACGGCAGAATCAACATCATCCTGGATATCATTAATTAATTCTGATATCTGTTCAGTGGCATTGGCCGATTCTTCTGCTAATTCTCTAATTTCATCGGCTACAACACTGAAACCACGTCCGGCTTCACCGGCCCGGGCTGCTTCAATGGCCGCATTTAAGGCTAGTAGATTGGTCTGGGCTGCAATATCGTTGATGAGATTTACAATTTCTCCGATTTCATTAGAAGATTGACCTAAGGAATCCATGGTATCAGCGACATCTTTATAGTAATCTTTTACCTGATTTATTTTATTGACCGACTGTTGGATAGATTTATTCCCTTTATTAATATTTTCCATAACTTCTTGTTCAAGCTCTTCTAAGTTAACTGACTTATCTTCCGCTTCATCCAATCTATCGATTAAATCTTTAATATTTTCAGATGTTTCCTCAACCTGGGCGGTCTGCTCTTCTGCCCCGGAAGCCACATCTTCAATAGCATTCCCAACATGTTCAGCCGAATTTGTTACTTCATCACCGGAAGCAGAAAGTTCTTCACTTGAAGCTGAAAGATTATTTGATACTTCTGCTACTTTACCGATTAATGCTCTCAAACTGTCACGCATATGATCAAGTGAAGCGGAAAGTTCTCCGATCTCATCTTTACTTTTACTCTCCAGTTTTTCAACGGCTAAATCACCATCTGCAATTTTTTCTGCAAATCCTTGTGCTTTCTGCAGAGGATTTACTACACTCCTGGTAGTTAAGTAAGTTATTACAGAAGCAATTATGATTGCTAAAAATATTGTTATGATTATCTTATTTCTAAAAATATTTAAAGGAGCTTGATATTCACTAGTCGGTAGGGCAGTTACTATTAAATGATCTTCATATGGTTTAAAATTCTGTAGTAATTTCTGTTCATTGAAGGTATTGACAATTTCACCTTCCTCTTTATTTACTATTTGCTGTCCCCATTCATATTCATTGATACTTGTTCCCACCAGACTATCATCCGGATGGCTGATGATTGTTCCCTGTTTATCAGTTATATAGACGTAGCCATTTTCACCATAAGTTGTATTATCTGCAATTCTCTTGATATTTATCTTATCCAAAAGACTTTGTAATTCGGTGGGTTGAACTCCAATCTGCACAATACCTTTTTTATCTTTGCGGGCTACTCCTACGTATTTGAACATCGAGCCATCTGTTCCTCTTAACTGCGGGTCTTGAGAAAGCTGAAAATCATCATTTTCTAAACCCTCCAAAAATGGTTTGGTCTGTTCACTGCTGTGAAAATCAAAACCAATAAAATCATCAACACTGGACCACTTAATAACTCCATTTCCATCAGTTACGTGAATTTCAGGTATATTTAAACTATTAACCAAACTATTGATTTTATTTTGCAGTAAGAAGTTTGGTGTGTTTGCAAATATTTCATTAATTGATTCTGTCACCATAAGTAAATATTTGTCGATAGCTTCTTCTGTCATCTGAGCATTATTTTCTCTTTCTTCTATAGTATTTTTTATTTCTTCAATTTGCAGATTTGATTCTTCCTCTATGGAATTCATTACATAATTTTTCTGTGTATTATATCCTATAAATCCGATTACTGCCATCCCCACTATTATTACTAATAAGGTTGGTAACAGAAATTTGGTAGTAATACTGTTAAAGTTAAACTTCTGATTCAATTATAACAACCCCTTTGGCTGATTCACTGTTAAATTAATATTTTAACTTTTTTTATCTATAAATTTAGCTTCGAATTTATTTTGAGCAAGATAACCCTTCCTACTCTTGGCCTTCTGGTTAAGGTCATTCATCTTATCTAGTATTTTTTCTTTTTTATTTTCTACCGAATTTGTATTTTCTTTTTCTAGAGCATTGATTTTTTCCATTAGTTCTTTGAGCTCTGCAAATGCTTCTTTTGGGTCATCCTGATTATTTAAGTAATCTTCCAAATCTGTATTTTCTTCTATTTGCTTGATTATTTCATGCTTCTTTTTAATCAGATTAGGAAGATTATTTATTTCATTGTTTTTAATATTTTCTTTTTGTTGTTTCGTTAATTTATAATAATTTTTATAATAATCATATAAGTCCATATCTGCACTTCCTTAAAAAAATAAGTGAATTATTCTTCTATGAGGAACTTATTTGTCTTGTCTTCCTCAGCGTGGATAAAACCGTCTGAAAGCGAACCGGTCATTTTTAAGTTTACTTTTCCTATTCCAAATGATTCATTGATCTTTTCCTGAATTGATAGGGAGATCTCTGTTAAGTTATACTGGCCGGGCTTGATCTTAATGGTCTCATTTTCACCCTTGTAGTTTACAAAAAAGATATTGTTGCTGTTATCTATTTTTATAGGTCTCTTTACACCATCTTTGATATTGTAACTTTTGTTTATTGAATTATTTTGTTTATTATTATTTTTACTTTTAATTAGTACTTTATCTTTTTTCTTTTTGATATTGTCCTTATTTTGCTTATTACTTTCTTTATTTTTATTTATAATATTATTTTTTATTGGTAACTGATTCTCATAAGATCCAATACTATTGATCTCAGCCATTTTATTACCCCCTAGTTTAGATTTGCCAGGGCTTTTAAATTTATTATTATATTAGCCGCTTCGATTAATATTTTGTTCCCCTTGTTTTTGCTGTGGATTATTAATGATTTCTTTCCAGGTCTCCAGTAATTCCAGCATCATTTCCTCGACAGTTTCGATGTGCTGGATATCTTTATTTACATTGGCGCTTACCAGTTCTGAGTACATAAAACTGTATAACTGGTAGAGGTTATTTGAAATCTCTCCGCCTTTTTCCATATCAAGGGTATATCTCAATTCATTTATTATATCCTGTGATTTTTTTAAATATTCATTGGCATTTTCAAAGTCATCTTCTTTAATAGATTTCTTGGCTATTCTTAAAAACTTGATACAGCCCTGGTATAACATTATAAGTAGTTTTTTATTATTGGCTGTCTTAACCTGTACCTGTTTATATTGTTTATGTGCTATCATTGACATTATATTTCCTCCTTAAATCATGTTCGTTGTTATTTCAATTAAAAAACCTTAAGCCCTTATATCAATGTTATTACCCCTATGTGGTAAAGAAGCCTCCTGGACAGCCTTACTGGTTTCTTCCATGCCTTCGATTAACTTATTTACAGTTGCCCCATCCTGGTTCATAGAAGTCTGCAAGGTGGACATATTAATGGCTGACTTCACACTTGCAATCTGATTTTGGATAGCAGAATTTATATCCATTTTAGATTCTCCCTTCTTTTAGTGATTTAGAAAAGATAAGTTTCTAAATTTATGGGCTCTAATTTATTCTTTATATACTTTCTATCACCTTCATTATCTTATAACGAAATATGTTTAAATTGTATTAAATTACTTGTGAGTTAGTTAAGTACTTTTAATTAGCATTAGGACATATTTACTACCTTATTCTACATATAATTACCTCATTATTATTTTTTATCTAATTAAAGCCAATAAAATCAGTTAATAAAGAAGCAAGATAAATTAGACTTAAATTTAACTTTGTCGAATAAATTTAGCAGCTGTTAAAAATTATTACAAGAGGTTATATTTAATAGAAAAATCATCGTTATTTCTTTTTTAAAAAAGAAAATACCCCATATCACAGGAGTACCCGGTTTTTCTAAATATTTATAATTTTATTTCTCTGAAATTTCTCTTGAATTTATATTTTTCATTAAAAATGTAAAATTACAGGACTTAATTAGAAAATAGTGTATGTTATTTAGAAAGGTGTTTAATAACAATTATTTTTTACTGTTCAGCTAATATCCTTATTGATCAAAAATTTGTCATATTAAAAAACTGTCTCTAGTTGGATATTTTTCTTATACCTGTTATTTCAATTCATTATTTAGAATGCTGTCATTAAGGACATCTAATTCATCAAGCACTTCTACCACTTTAACTTCTATGATATCAGAAAAATACTGATAGTCCTCTTTCTGTAAGGCCACCATGGCTCGCGTGTTTGCCCTATGTAGTTTATCTAAGAGTTCTTTTCCTTTATCTGATATTATCTCTTTATCTATTAGGTTATAGATGCTATTTGTAACTTCAGTGTACCATTCTAGTCCACTTAGACACTTATCCAGTTTTTCTGCTCCCTGATAGATCATATAATTTTCATATAATTGGGCTGTTTGAATTAGGGCATTCTCTAATTTTGTCAGGTATTTTTTAGCCAGGATAAGAGTTTCTTTTATTAAGATTTCATTCTTTTTGGTCACAAAATTTATTTTTTCTATCTTATCTGAATTAATATTGTTTTCTTTAAAGTAAGCAAGAGAAACCTCAACTTCATCCAGGTAAACCCTGTCAATGATTTCATCATTAAGGTTTCCCTTGATCTTTTTCAGTATCTTTTCTTTATCTTTCCCTGTAGTTTCTAAATCAGTTTTTTCGTCATTTATATAAATGCTCATAGTAAAAATATCCTTTCTTTTCTTTACTGTTTATTTTACTTTTTAACCAATCATTAGTATTAGCTATAAATCTAAGAGAGTAACATTGGAGGTTTTCTTTATTAACTGTTTTTACGAATATCCAACAAGGTTGTTTTGAACTATTTAGCCTCTCAATCAATAATCCAGTTTAATACTTTTTTAAAAAAATATTTATAATTAATTCAATATTTACATCATTGAACTTATCATATTACCACCGGTGTTGAGACTTGCCAGCTGCTGCTGCATCCAGCTCTGTTGCTGCTGCATCTGGGACATTGCTTCTTCCATGGCTGTAAACTGTTCTCTGTAACGTTCTCTTGTAGATTCCAACCTTCTCTCCTGGTCTTCAATATCTTCATCAATGTTATCCATTCTTGTGTTGAAGAAATCTATTTTTCTGGGAATTGTACCGGTATTGGACTGTAGTAGTTGATCTACATATTGGTCCATCCGGGTAGCAACTCCGTCAAATCCGTCTTCATCCTGTTCAGCATTAAAGAGGTTCATTACTTTTTCGGGTGAATCTGCTATAGCTTCAGTCATCTTGCCGCTATCAAAACTCATAACACCATCTCTGTCTATTTCTATACCTACAGAGGTTAATTGATTATAGCTGTCAGCTTCTTTTACTCTATCTGTAACCATACTTCTCAACCTCATCTGTAAGCGCATAAGTGTACTATCTCCCTGCAGGGCCCCAGCTTTGTCTTCTTCTGGGTCATAATCAAGTTTTGTATCCACAAAATCCATAACACTATTATACTGGTCAACAAACTCCTGGACTGCAGAAGTTGCTTTCTTTGTGTCCTGACTTACATTAATTTCAGTAGATCCCGTACTATTAATATTAAAGTTAACTCCTTTTACGGCATCTTCTATATTATTTGATGAACTTGTTACATCCACTCCATTTATATTAAGCTCTGCATCACTAGCATTTTGAAGGACGTTCTTATATTGATCATTAGTGTTATAGGCTTCTACTTCTGTTAATCTAGAATACTTACCATCATTGGAATCATTAACTTTTATTCTTATTTTATCAGTCTCTACTGCAGAGAAGTTGTTCTCCACAGAACCCTCTGTGTTTCCATTGACTTCTTCTACTGTTTGCCAGCTACCACTATCACTATTCCAGTATTGAATTTCATAGTCTTTAACCCCATACTCATAAGCAGGATGTTCAGCTGTATCAAGGGTATGAACTTTCACCTGGTCAACTATCTTAGTAGAACCAAAATCCATTTGTACCCAGTCATTACTAAAGTCACTACTTGTATCATCATTCCAACCATCACCATTACCCCAGCTTGTAGTATCTCCATCATTAAGTGATGAAACAGGATAATCACCACTACTGTGCTCACTAGAAGCACTGAAAGTTGCCGTTTCAGCCAAATTAGTCTTATTTCCTGAAACTAGCCCCAGGCTAGAAAGAACATTATTACTGTCCTGTAGTGAAATTTTGTTATCAAAACCAGTATCACTGCTTTCTAGGATGAGAGTATTATCAATTATAGAAGAAGTAACTCCTATATCTGCTGTTTCATTTATAGTGTTATTGATATCATTTAGGCTATCGGTAGCTTCAATGGTTACTGTTTGTCCGTTAATTGAGACATCCCCAGAAAGACCAAGTTCACTACTTGAGTCTAACTGTTTATCTGAAGCTATTCTCAAGCTTTGGGCCATCTTTGTAATATTTAAATTGTAATTTCCAGCCGCAGCATCACTTGTAGCAGTTGCTGTGGCCACATCCTCATTACTGCTCGTCGTAGAATTAGATTGAAAAGTAGAAGATAATTTCAATTGGGTTAGCTTACCCTCTAATTTATCAAGGCGGGAATTAACATCACGCCAAGCATTTTTACTTTCTTCCAGGCCCATTTTTTCCTGCTGCATATTTATTATTGGTTTTCTTTCTAATTGAACTAATTGATTTATTATCTCTTCAGTACCCATACCTGAAGCAAGACCGTCTAAGCCTAAATTTGCCATTATAACTCACCTCTTTTCCTTATACTTCTTCGTCTATTATGAGTCCGACCATCTCATGTATTTTGGCAGCCAAATCTAACATTTCTTCCGGCGGCATTTCTTTTATCACTTCCTGGGTCTTTATATCGATTATTCTGGTCATTATTCTATCTGTTTGATCATGAAGTTCAAAAGATAGCTTTTCATCTAAGGTCTCCATTATGTCATTCATATCATTTATCTTATCTTCCAGCTCATCTCTTAATTCTTCAGCAGAGAGTTGGTTTTCTTTTAAAGATTTAACTTTACCTCTAACATTTTCAGTTCTCTCGGTTCGCGGTTCTCTCCTTGCCAAATTAATCCTTTGGGCGTCCTGGCTCTGGTCAATACCTTCTACTCTTCCTACCATCCTCCCTCACTCCTTTTAAAAGTAGTTAAGCCAGCCAGCAAATAAGCCGGCTGGCTTTATAATTAGATTGATATATTTTATTAGATAGACATTAACCGAGTAATTGAAGTACGCCCTGTGGCAGTTGGTTAGCCTGTGCCATCATTGCAGTACCAGCCTGAGAAAGAATCTGTTGCTTACTCATGTTCATCATTTCTTTAGCCATATCTACATCAGAGATTCTACATTCAGCAGCTGTTAAGTTTTCTTGAGCTGTATTCAGATTATTGATTGTATGGTCTAATCTGTTCTGTAAAGCACCCAATTTGGAACGTTCCCCTGATACATTCTCAAGAGCTTTGTCAATAGTAGTGATAGCTGCATCAGCATTAGCTTGTGTACTTACATCAATTCCAGCATAGGTAATTGCCTCAGAATCTAACTCACCTTCAGCAGTAAATGTAGCAGCTTCAGATGTCTGAGTAGTACGTGAAACTGTAAATTCATGATTACCAGCACCATTTAAATCAGAAAGGGTTTCTCCAGATGATGTTTCAATACTGATACCTTCAAAATTACCATCAGTTACACTAAATTCTGTAGCTGAAGTATCGGAAATTTCAACAGACTGAGTTGTACTACCATCAGAAACCTCTACATAATCACCAGCATCTTCACCTGTATCACTAGTACCTGTAGTAATCCCAGTCAATGTTTCTAAACTGGTTTCAACTGCTGCATCATCACCAGTATAAGCAACTTCAACAGAAGAAGCGGAGCCACTTGAATTAGCAGTAATTGTCAAGTTTGAACCATCACCTGTTACAGAAGCAACACTACCCAAAGTAGTTCCAGATCCATCATCAGCACCTTCTAAAGCTGTAATTAAAGCAGCTTCATCTCCAGTACCATCCCAGCTTGATAAATCAGCTGTATAAGTTGTACCATCTACTGTTATTTCCGCATCTGCTTGTGTAGCACCTGATACATCAGTTCCTACAGTATGTGCTCCACCTGTAATTGTAGCTGAAGTATCACTAGCAACAGTAGTCTGATTTAAAGTAATGGTGTCTCCATCAGTAATTTCTGAACCACTTTCAGCAACTTCTGACATTTCAACATTTCCTAAACCTGTAGTTGTGTCGGCTTCAAATACATCAACATCAGCAGCAACACCTAAAGAAGTAGCATCCATTGCACTGACACCTAGATTAATATTCTGACCTTCGTTTGCACCAATTTGAAAAACAGCTTCACCGGAATTCCCTTCTTGAATCGCACCATTTAAAAGAGTTTGAGTATTAAATTCAGTGTTATTAGAAATTCTAGTTAATTCATTTGCTAACTGATCTACCTCTTTTTGGATCTCTGCTCTATCTGCTGAAGTGTTAGTATCGTTCGCAGATTGAACAGAAAGTTCTCTCATCCTCTGTAAAATTGAGTGAGATTCTTTTAAAGCTCCTTCCGCTGTCTGGATCATTGAGATACCATCCTGAGCGTTTCTTTGAGCCTGTGCTAAACCTCTTGTCTGAGCATTCATTTTTTCACTGATTGCCAGACCTGCAGCATCATCCGCAGCACCATTAATTCTTTTACCTGAAGACAATCTCGATAAAGACTTACTTAAATTATTCTGTGTGTGTTTTAGCTGATTATAAGAGTTTAAAGCAGCGACATTCGTGTTAATTCTCATTATTTATTCCTCCTTGAATTTTGTTTTATCCGGCATCCTTGCCAGATATAGCTTTTTATATGGTTATATGAACACCGCCTTTAGCAACACTTCGGCCGATAGTGATGCTGGTTACGGGTTTTAGTAACCATTATAGGACTGATAAATTCAGGCCTATAATCATTACTAAATACTTTATTTATCTTCTAATTATATTATCGGCTTATTCTTAAATTAGTTAACTAAATAAAAATCTTGTTAAT
>DATGCJ010000254.1:0-2657 GCA_035312025.1 Halanaerobiales bacterium
TATGAAAATATGTTTGTAAATCATTAACATCTATAAGCTTTTCTTTACTCAAATCTATCACCTACTTTACTTATTTTATTTATTGAAGTTTTGGATCAAGGATATCTCTGAATGCATCTCCAATTAAGTTCCAGGATAAACTAAATAATAAAATTGCTGTACCAGGAATAATTAAAGTATACCAAAATGTTAATGGATTACCCTGAGTACCTATAATCCAGTTACGAGCAAATGAAATCATTTGGCCCCAATCTGCATATCCCTGAGGTGCTCCAACACCAAGGAAACTTAATGTTGCTGCAGTGATAACCATTGAACCCATTCTCATACATGCTTGAATTAAAACTGGGAATATACAGTTTAATAATACATGTTTAAATATAATTCTAGTATCTCCTGCTCCTAGAGCATAAGCAGCATCTATAAATTCTTCAGCCTTTATTTCTAAGACCTGTGAACGCATTAACCTTGCCGTTCCCATCCAGCCAAAGACAATCAATGCAATCATTACTTTATCAAGACCTTTTCCTAATATAGCTGTTAAAACTAAGGCTGCTACTAGAAATGGTATTGACATGAATATATCCGTGACCCTCATTATTATTTCATCAAACCAGCCACCATAATAGGCTGATACTGTTCCAACAAAAATACCTATTAATGTACTTATTCCTACAACTATAAATCCTATTCTAAATGCTGTTCTAGAGCCCCAAACCATACCATAATAAATATCATATGAACCCTCTGTAGTACCAAAGATATTATCTGCATCTGGTGGTGTGGGTTGTATGGTCCAGCCACTTCTAGGTATATTAAATGGTTCATCAGGATCTGCTGGTGGTGCAAGCCAAGGAGCAAAAATAGCAACTACAGCAAAAAAGATTACGATTACAAGACCAAAAACTGATAATTTATTTGTGAATAATCTTCTTAATACATCTGTCCATTCCATTTTTTACATCACTCCAATCTAATTCTAGGATCTATAAAGGCGTATGATACATCAACAATTAAGTTAATTAATACCAAAATACCTCCAAAGTACATAGCTACTCCTAGAATACCTGCATAGTCTAGTCTTGTTGCTGTTTGATATGCTAATAGTCCTAAACCTCTATAACCAAATACCGTTTCTACTGTCACAATTCCACCTAAAAGTCCTAATACCATTGGTCCTGCAACTGTTACAACAGGAATTAATGCATTTCTTCTAGCATGTTTGTTTATAACAACATTTTCTTTTACCCCTTTAGCACGAGCTGTTCTAATATAGTCTTTTCTTAAAGTTTCGAGCATACTTGATCTTGTTATTCTTAAGATAAATGCCCACCATACAACTGCTAATGTAAATACAGGTGCTACTAGGTGCTGTAAAGCATCTAATATAAAGTCAAAATTACCATTAAATAGACCATCAATTATATTTAAATCAGTATATGTTATAAATTCCTGAGTATTTTTAAGCTCAATGGCCCAGTTCGATAACCGTCCAGGTGGTGTCCACCCAAATACTCCATAAAATATCATTAAAATTATTAATCCAAAAACAAACGTAGGGAACGACCAACCTACTGTAGAAAAAATCCGTGTTGCATGATCCCAAAAATCATTATGATGAATCGCCGAGAAGACTCCAAGCCAAATACCACCCATTATTACGGGTATCACCGCCAGAATAGCAAGTTCCAATGTTGCTGGAAATCTATCCGTTATTGCCTGGACCACAGGTGCACCAGCTGCCTCTGACCAACCTAAATCACCATGTAATAGTCCGTTTGCCCATCTACCATATTGCATATAGAAGGGTTCATCTAAGCCATATTTTGTTATTAACAGATCCAAATCTCCACCTTTAAGCTGAGTTGGATCAGTAACATAAGTAGCAAGTCTTTGATATGGTCCCAGCATCATTAACATACCGAAGACTAACAATGTTACACCAAATAGTATAAGCGGTAATATTAGTAACCGTCTTACAATATAATTAATCAACTGTTAAAACTCCTTTCTGTATTACTAAATTTTTACATAAGTTATATTATCATAGAATTGCCAGGGGGAATCCCCCTGGCAATATATATTATCTAAATTGTTAACATTTAACTCATTTTATTTATCTAAGATATAGAAGTATTGTCCTGGACGCATAGGATTGAAGTACCATCCTTTTACCCAGTCGCGTTGAATTCTTGAACTAAATGGTTGATCTAACCATACATCAATTGCTTGATCATGTGAAATACTTTGAAGTTCTTTATATAGTTCAATACGTTTTTGTGAATCTAGTTCTCCAATACCTTGATCAATTAATGGATCTACATTTTCTTCTGCCCATTCAGCATAGTTCTCTCCACGTTTACCTCCATAGTATCCTTGGGAGTGTAAGAAAGGTTGAACAAAGTTATGTGGATCTGGGAAGTCAGCTAACCATCCACCAATTTGAAGTGGAAGTGTACCTCTAGCTGATTCATCTAAGAAAGTAGACCACTGAACTGCTCTTGTATCAATATCAAACTTAGGATTGATTTGCTCTAAGTATGATTTGAAGATATCAGCAGCAGTTTTTCTTGTCATGTTACCAGAGTTATAAAGGATAGTAAGTTTAAATCCTTTTTCCCAAACTTCTCCGTCCCAAGCTTGTCTGAAGTGTTCTT
>DATGCJ010000255.1:0-15806 GCA_035312025.1 Halanaerobiales bacterium
GCCTTAGCATCAGGACCTTTTATTACAACTATTGTTGATATTACCGGGCTTTTTATTTATTTTTATATGGCTTCAATTTTGATTAATAATTATTTATAATGGAGAAGGAGTGATTTCTAGTGGCAATTAAACCTAGAGACATGGCAAAAATGATTGATCATACTAATTTAAATGCGACCGCAACTGTAGAAGAGATTAAACAATTATGTGAGGAGGCATTAGAATACCAGTTTGCTTCTGTTTGTGTAAATCCAATTTATGTCCCTTTAGCAACTAAATTATTGGAGGAATCTTCAGTAAAGGTCTGTACAGTAATTGGATTTCCTTTAGGCGCTTCAACTACTGAAACCAAGGCTTTTGAAACCAAAAATGCTATTAAAAATGGTGCCCAGGAAGTCGATATGGTAATGAATATTGGGGCCTTTAAATCAGGCGCTTATGATATGGTTAGATCTGATATTAAGGGTGTCAAAGATGCAACAAAAGCATCCGGAGTAACTTCTGATGTAATTGTTAAGGTAATTTTAGAAACTTGTTATTTAGATGAAGATGAGATAGTAAAAGCATGCGAAATTGTTAAAGATGTGGGAGCAGATTTTGTTAAAACTTCTACTGGCTTTGGTACCGCCGGAGCTGAAGAAGAGAAGGTAAGCTTGATGAGAAAAACAGTTGGTAGAGATATCGGAGTTAAGGCATCGGGTGGTATTAAAAATTTCGAACAGGCTCTCTCAATGTTAGACGCAGGTGCTAATAGAATTGGTGCCAGCTCGGGGGTTAATATTGTAACTGATATTGAAGAATAGGAAAGAAGGAAGTATTAATGGCTTTAATTGAAACAGAGGCTATTGTATTAAAACAGTTTGATTTAGGTGAAGCTGATAAAATAATTACCTTTTATACAAAAGATGCAGGTAAGGTGAGGGCTGTAGCTAAAAAGGCCCGCAATTCGAAGAACAATAAAGTTTCAGCTGTTGTATTACCTTATTGTTATAATGATATTAAAGTATACAAGAGTAAATCTCTTGATAGAATTAATAATGTAGAAAGCATTCACCGTTTTGAGTCTTTGAGGAATAATTTGAATAAAATGGCCTATGCCGCTTATTTTGCAGAAATGGTAGAAAAAGCCGGTATGGAGTACCATCCCAACCCGCAATTATTTAATCTTTTATTACAAACTTTCTATAAGATGATCAGAAGTTCAGATCTTGAGCTTGAAAAGATTAATATTGTTTTCAAATTATTATTTTTAAAATATATAGGTGTTCAACCCAGGATCAATTACTGTTATGAATGTGGTAAGAGATACAAAACATTAAAAGAACAGTTTTTTAATGTCAAAGAAGGCGGTTTGATCTGTAAAAAATGTGCTCAAAATAAAAATGAGGAACTTAAAAGTTTAAGACAAAATGAAGTTGACTTAATTAAAAAAATATATAGGTCAGAATTAGATTCTCTTGAGGAAATTACTATTGATAAAAAAATCCTACAAAGGCTTGATAAATTAATCAATGAATTTATTATCTATCATTTAGATTTCAGCTTGAAATCAAGTGATTTTTTGCAAATCATTAAAGGATTTGATAAAAATTAAATTAAAGGTAGAAACATCTACCTCGTCTCTGACCGGGATGAGGTATTTGTATTATATAAAAAAGATTCTTTTGGAAGGAATGATTTTAATGAATTTTCAGGATATGATACAGAATTTACACAAGTTTTGGAGTGATCATAACTGCATAATAGAACAACCCTATGATACGGAAGTAGGGGCAGGTACAATGAGCCCTTCGACTTTTTTAAGATCTTTGGGGCCCGAACCATGGCGGACCGGATATGTACAGCCCAGCCGGAGACCGGCTGATGGTCGATATGGAGAAAATCCATTTCGTTTACAGAGGTATTTACAGTATCAGGTGATAATTAAACCTTCACCTGATAATATTCAGGAGATGTATTTAGAAAGTTTGAAAGCGTTAGGCATTGATCCCAACAAACATGATATTAGATTTGTAGAAGACAACTGGGAAGCCCCCACCCTGGGTGCCTGGGGCTTAGGTTGGGAAGTATGGCTTGATGGCATGGAAATAACTCAGTTCACCTATTTTCAACAGGTAGGGGGACTTGACTGCAAACCGGTAACGGTCGAAATTACTTATGGACTTGAGAGAATTGCAATGTACTTACAGGATGTTGATAATATATTTGATATTGAATGGGTAGAAGGCATTGATTATGGTAATGTTAACTTACAGATTGAAAAAGAAAATTCTGTATATAATTTTGAAGAATCTAATGTTGAAAATTTAAATCAACTATTTAAGATATATGAAGATGAAGCTTCTCGACTAATAGAAAAGGATTTAATCTTCCCTGCTTATGACTATACCTTAAAATGTTCGCATGTATTTAACCTACTGGATGCAAGGGGTGCAATCAGTGTTTCTGAAAGAACCGGCTATATTTCACGGGTAAGAGATTTAGCAAGAGAATGTGCTAAAGGGTATGTAAAAAAGAGAGAAGCCCTAGATTTCCCTTTACTTAAAGGAAGTGATAAAGATGAGTAACCGCAGTCTTTTAGAGATTGGAACAGAAGAAATACCGGCTAAATTGGTTAAAGATATCTATAGTAATATGAAAGAGAAAATGAGTGAACTACTAGAAGAAAACAGAATTGAATATGAAAATATTAAAGTATATGGAGCCCCCCGTAGAATAGCTGTAGAAATTAATGGTCTTTCTGAATTTCAAAAACAGGAAGTAAATGAAATAAAGGGACCACCTAAAAATATTGCTTTTGATGATGAGGGTGATCCCACTAAAGCAGCTACGGGTTTTGCCCAAAGTCAAAATATTGAAGTAGATGAGCTGGAGGAAAGAGATACAGAGCGGGGTATTTACCTTTATGCCGTTGTAGAAAGAGAAAGGGCCGAGACCAAAGAATTATTAAAAGATCTATATAAAAGATTAATTAAAGAAGTTAATTTACCAATTACAATGAGATGGAGTGACCATGATCTAAGATTTATTCGTCCTATTCACTGGCTGGTTAGCCTATATAATGATGAAACGATTAAATTTGAGTTAGAACATCTTACAGCCAGTAATGAAACCTGGGGACATAGATTTTTAGCTAATAAGTCTTTTGAAGTTAACTCTGTTGATGAATATCAAGAAGTACTAAAAAAAGCCAAAGTTATTGTAGATCCCCAAGAACGGAGAGAAATAATCTTAGAAGAAATTGGGACAATAATCTTAGAGAAGAAATTAAAGTTTAAATTAGATAATCAACTTATGGATGAGGTAGTTCATTTAGTTGAAAACCCTAGTCCCTTTTTAGCGAGTTTTGATGAGAAGTATTTGGAATTACCGGAACCGGTAATTGTTACTCCTTTAAAAGAGCACCAAAAATACTTTCCGCTCTGGGATCAAAATGATGATTTAAGTAATAGATTTATTGTAGTTAAAGAAGGCGGTAAAGAGTATATTGATAACGTACGAGAAGGTAATGAAAAAGTTCTCAAAGCCAGGTTAGAAGATGCCGAATTTTATTATCAGAGAGATATTCAAGAGGACCTTGACCAGTTCTTAGAAGATCTAAATGGTTTAATATTAAGAGAAGAATTAGGCAGTATGTATGATAAAACTCTTAGAAATGTTGATTTAAGTGAAAAGATTGCAGCTAATTTAAACTTTGCTGAAGATGATATTGAAAAAATTAAAAAAGCAGCCCGATATGCCAAAGTTGATTTGGTATCCCAGATGGTAAGGGAATTTCCCGAATTGCAGGGAGTGATGGGGAGTATATATGCCTATAATAACGGAATGAGTAATGACGTTTCCCTGGCTATTAGAGACCATTATCTTCCCGATTCTGCAGATAGTAAATTACCGGGTACTGAACTTGGTAAAATCGTCAGCCTGTCTGATAAAATCGATACATTAACCGGATTTTTTGGTATCAACTTGATTCCAACCGGGTCACAGGACCCCTATGGATTAAGAAGAGCTGCTATCGGTATTTTTAGATTAATAGAGGACTTAAATTATGAGGTTGAAATTGAGAAGTTATTTAGATACAGCCTGGAAGTGTTCAATCAATCTCAACAAGTCTTAAAACTTGAAGCTGATGAACTATTAAATAAAATACATGAGTTCATGGTAGATAGAATTCAGTATATTTTCAAAGACAGGGGATATGATATTGATATCATAAGAACGGTCATTTTTGGTTTACCACTTTCCATTCCCTTAATAAAAAAAGCGATTCGTTTACTGGATGAGGTTAAGTATAATAAATCATTCCAGGAATTTTTAACTGCTTTTAATAGGGTGGACAGTATAATTAAAGATATCGACCAAAAAGAAGTGAAGCCTGATTTATTTGAAAAAGAAGAAGAAGAAAATCTATATAATAAATATAAGGAGATAAGTACAAAGGTCAATAAGAATTTAGAGCAGAGAGAATTAAAACAGGCTTATAATCATTTAATTGATATTATAGATCCTATCCATGACTTTTTTGAAGAAGTTAGGGTCATGGCCGAGGATGAAAGAACACAGAAAAATAGGTTGGCTCTTTTATATAATATACAATTATTAATGAAGAGTTTAGGTGATTTCACCTATAAACAATAAAATTTAAAAATTAGGCAGGGATTTGTCAATTAGTATTGAATAATAATAATTGCATGTAAAAATAATTGTAATAAATTACAAAAATATAACCTATTAGGAACTGAGCAGACAGCAGGAGGTGGTTAGTCAACTTATCATAATAAATTTGATTTAGTATATAAATAATCTTATTATAATAATAGTAAGGATTGTAAAGAATATTTGACTAAATAGAGGAGGTATAAAATTAATGTCTGAAGAAACCAAATATGTATATTTTTTCGGCGGTGGAGAAGCAGATGGTAGAACTGGCCTTAAAAACTTATTAGGTGGTAAAGGTGCAAATCTAGCCGAAATGACCAATTTAGGAATTAATGTCCCACCTGGATTTACAATAACTACCGAAGTATGTACATTATACTATGAGAATGATGAAAATTATCCGGAAGGTCTTGAAGAAGAGGTCGAAGAAAATCTTGACAGACTGGAAAATTTAATGGGGAAAGACTTCGGAGATGAAGAAGACCCTTTATTAGTTTCAGTAAGATCTGGTGCCCGTGAATCTATGCCTGGTATGATGGACACTGTTTTAAACTTAGGCTTAAATGATACTACAGTAAAAGGTTTGGCTAAACAAACCGGTAATGAAAGATTTGCTTATGATTCATACCGTAGATTTGTCCAAATGTATGGTAATGTTGTACTAGGTATGGACGGCAGCGACTTTGAAGAAATAATTGAAGAGAAGAAAGAAGAGTATGACGCTGATGTAGATACTGACCTGGGTGTGGATGCTTTAAAAGAATTAGTAAAAGAATTTAAAGCCCATATTAAAGAAGAAACCGGTGTAGATTTTCCCGAAGATCCTAAAGAACAGCTCTGGAAAGCTATTACTGCTGTATTTGGCTCCTGGAATAATGAGAGAGCTATCAACTATAGAAATATAAATGATATTCCTCATCACTGGGGTACTGCAGTTAATGTACAAACTATGGTCTATGGTAACATGGGTGAAAACTGTGGAACTGGTGTTGCATTTACCCGTAATCCATCCACCGGTGAAAAGAAATATTATGGTGAATATCTAAAGAACGCTCAGGGCGAAGATGTTGTATCTGGTGTGCGTACACCAAAAGATATTTTAGAATTAAAAGATGATATGCCTCATGCGTATGAACAATTAGTTGAAATCTTTGAGAAATTAGAACAGCATTATAAAGATGTGCAGGATGTTGAGTTTACAATCCAGCAGGGCGAACTTTACATGCTGCAGACCAGAACTGGTAAAAGAACAGCTAAAGCCGCCATTAAAATTGCGGTAGATATGGTTGATGAAGGTCTAATAGATAAAGAGACCGCTATTCAAAGGATTGAACCTAAAAAACTTGACCAGTTACTCCATAAGAGAATAGATCCTGATGCAGATGTAGATCTCTTAGCAACTGGTTTAGACGCCTCTCCTGGGGCTGCCTCTGGTGAAGTTATCTTTGATTCCGATGAAGCAGCTGAAAGAGGAGATAATGGAGAAAAAGTTATCTTAGTTAGAACTGAAACCTCTCCAGAAGATATTCACGGTATGGCAGCCGCTCAAGGTGTTTTAACTTCCCGTGGTGGTATGACAAGTCATGCTGCTGTTGTGGCCCGTGGTATGGGTAAACCTGCCGTTGCCGGCTGTGAAGCTATTAATGTTGATTATGAAAAAGAAGAATTTATCGTTGATGGTAGAACCATCAAAAAAGGTGAAAATATCACTATAGATGGTGGAAATGGTGAAGTATATTATGGTATAGCTCCTACCATAGATCCTGAAATGGATGAGAACTTCGAAAGAATTATGGAATGGGCTGATGACTTCAGAAAAATTGGTGTTAGAACCAATGCAGATACTCCTGAAGATGCTGCCAAAGCAGTTGAATATGGGGCAGAAGGTATTGGTTTAACAAGAACAGAGCACATGTTCTTTGGTGATGAGCGCCTACCGATTGTTCAGGATATGATCTTGGCACAGGATAAGGAAACAAGAAAAGAAGCACTCGACAAACTACAGCCTATGCAGAAAGAAGACTTCAAAGGTATCTTTGAAGCAATGGGAGCAAGACCTGTTACAATTAGGCTACTTGATCCACCACTGCATGAATTCTTACCAGATCATGATGAACTACTGGTAGAAGCGACTGAATTGAGAATGACAGGAGATAATCCTGAAAAATTAGAAGAAAAAGAAAAGATGCTTAAAGCAATGGAACGCTTAGAAGAAATGAACCCAATGCTCGGACACCGCGGCTGTAGATTAGGAATTAGTTATCCAGAAATCTACGCTATGCAGGTTAGGGCAATCTTTGAAGCAGCGGGAGAATTAAAACTTGAAGGTAAAGAGGTAACACCTGAAGTTATGATTCCATTGGTCTCTGATATTAGTGAATTAAAGATTACTAAACAAGTTACCAAGGAAGCTGCTGAAGAAGTCCTCGATGAACTAGGTGTAGAGTTAGAATATTCAATCGGTACCATGATTGAATTACCAAGAGCCTGTTTAACTGCAGATAAGATTGCAGAAGAGGCTGAGTTCTTCTCATTTGGTACTAATGACCTAACTCAAACCACCTATGGATTTAGCCGTGACGATGCAGAGGGTAAATTCCTTGCTAAATATATTGAAGACAACGTCTTTGAAAACAATCCATTCCAGGTTCTTGACCAGGATGGAGTCGGCGAATTAATGAAGATTGGTGTTGAAAGAGGTCGCCATACAAGAGATGACTTAAAAGTTGGTATCTGTGGAGAACACGGTGGTGAACCAAGTTCAGTTAAGTTCTGCCATAGAGCTGGACTTAATTATGTTTCCTGTTCACCCTTCAGAGTTCCAATTGCTAGATTAGCTGCTGCTCAAGCTCAGATAGAAGATCAACAGTAAATTAAGTATTTTAATAATATAAAATACTTTTCTGAAGAGGAAGAATCCATGCTTTTAAGTATGGGTTCTTCTTTCTTTAATTTTTAAAAAGGGGAAAATTATTATGAGAGATTATACGGAGGAAAAAGAATATAGAGAGCTGTCTCAATATGCTGCTTACAGTCGAGAAAGTCGCGGGAGAAGGTATAAGGAAGAAGAATGTGATGTAAGAACCTGTTTCCAAAGAGATAGAGACCGTATTATTCATTCGAAAGCGTTTAGGAGGTTGAAACACAAAACACAGGTTTTTATTGCACCAGAAGGTGATCACTACCGGACAAGGTTAACCCATACTTTAGAAGTCTCACAGATAGCCCGTACTATAGCCAGGAGTTTAAGGCTAAATGAAGATTTAACAGAGGCTATTGCCTTAGGTCATGACTTAGGACACACTCCCTTTGGGCATGCGGGGGAAGAAGCCTTATGTGAAGTATCTTCTATAGATTTTTCTCATAATAAGCAGAGTTTAAGAGTTGTAGATATCTTAGAACAAAGAAAAAAAGGAATTCCCGGTCTGAATTTAACAAAAGAAGTACGGGACGGGATAGTTAACCATACTGGTGATAATTCACCCCTTACTTTAGAGGGGGAAATAGTAAGAATTGCAGACAGAATAGCTTATATTAACCATGATATAGATGATGCATTGCGGGCGGGTTTGATTGATATCGAGGATCTACCACAGGAGGCCCTTGATATTTTAGGAAGGAACCATTCTAAACGGATTGATACCATGGTTTCTGACATGATCAATGAGAGTAGGGGCCAGCCTGAAATCAAGCGGAGTAAAGAAATCTATGATGCTACTCAAAGTTTACGAGATTTCCTTTTTGATAATATATATTTTGGTTCACTTGCTAAAAAAGAAGAGGATAAGGCAAAAAGATTAGTAAAACTTTTATACCAGCATTACCAAGCAAATCCTTCTAATATACCAGCAGAGTTTAAAAATAAAATAGATGATTTTAGCAAGGAACAGATTATAATTGATTATATTGCCGGGATGTCTGACCGCTATGCGATTAAAGTAGGTAAAGATATCTATATACCAGAACCGTGGTTTGTTAAATAAATTATTCGTTCATGCAGGAATTTGGGTTTCACTCCTGAATAAAGCATTATGTGCCGCAATAAATATGAAGGAGTTTAGTTAGTAATAAAGAATATTATATATATCAGGAATGATTATTATGAGTCAAAATAATGGAAATTTTAGTGAGAAAGTAAAAGACAGATTGGATATCGTTGAGGTGGTATCTGAATATGTAAATTTAAAGAAAACTGGAAAAAACTATCAAGGACTCTGTCCTTTTCATCAAGAGAAAACTCCATCTTTTACAGTAAATCCAGATAATCAATTTTATTATTGTTTTGGTTGTGGAAAAGGTGGAGATATTTTTAATTTTATAATGGAAATTGAAAATGTTACGTTTTATGAAAGCCTTAAATTATTAGCCAAGAAAGCTAATTTACAGATGCCTGATAGCCGAGGTTATTCTAAAGAATATAACCAAAAAAGAGAAAAACTATTTGAAATACATCAGCTTGCCGCAAAGTTTTATAATTATCTCTTGTTAAACAAACAGATTGGTAATGAAGCATTTAAATATCTTTCAGAGCGAGGTTATACTGAAAAAGATCTAGAAAGGTATTATATTGGATATGCACCGGATAGCTGGCATAGTTTATACAATTTTTTAAGCAAAAGAGATTTTGCTGACCAAATATTAAAGGAATCTGGACTTATTGGTCATAAAAATAATAATTATTACGATAAATTTAGAGACCGGATAATGTTTCCTATTTTTAATTCACAGGGAGAAGTTATCGCTTTTGGCGGTAGGCGTTTAGATGATGAAGATAAAAGTTCTCCCAAATATTATAACTCACCGGAAACTTTGATCTTCCATAAAAGTAAAAATCTATATGGCATAAATTGGGCTAAAAAAGGTTTTCGAAATAAAAATAGTGCTGTAATAATGGAAGGCTATACTGATGTAATTACGGCCCATAAATATGGAATAAACAATGCTGTAGCTTCACTAGGGACAGCCTTGACCTTAGATCAAGCTAAAATATTAAAGAGATACGTAGATACAGTTTATATTGCTTTTGATCCCGATTTTGCCGGTGAGCAAGCAACTTTAAAAGGCTTGGATATCTTAAAAGAAGCCGATTTAAATGTAAGGGTAATCGAATTACCAGAAGAATCAGACCCCGATGATTTTATAAAAGATAAGGGTGTCGATGATTTTGAGAATTTAATGGAATCCTCCTATAATTTAATAGAGTTTAAAATAAGAAGGATTATTAATGAGGAAGAAAAATATAATATTAATCAGCGGATAAACCGTTCCAAAAAAGTACTTAAAGTACTTTCTGAGATAAATGATCCGATTGAACGTGATGTTTATTTGAACAAGACCGCTGACATTTTAAATATAGATAAAGAAGCTATGCAAGAAGCTTTAAATTCTTTTAATCAGAAAAATAGGCAGGAAAACGAAGATAAGAATAGAATAAAAGAAAAGGACTCCAAAAAAGAATTAGAAGATTTAAACCATCAGGACTTATTATTAAAGACCCTGATTGATAACCCGGAAAGAATTAAACAAGCGGAGAACGAACTTGAACCTGAATATTTTCAAGGGATATATCGGAAAGCTTTTAATTTAATCTTAGAAAAGGGTTTTGATATTTTAAAAACTAATATTGAACAGGAAGTTGACAACCAAAAACTTGCCGATTACTTTATGATTTTGACAGTTAAGGAAAGACAAGAAGTAAGTGAAGAAAAGTTTAATGCTTTGCTTGAACTCATGAAAGATGAGTACAAAAAAAGAGCCAAAAATGAACTTTTTCATAAATTGCAAAATGTACAATTAGAAAAAAGTAAATTAGATAATCTTTTATTTGATTATCATAAGATAATTAACATATAGGAAAGGAGGTAATATATATGGCTAAAGAAGATGTTAAACCAGAAAATATGAAACAGGTCAAAGAGTTAATTGCCCGCGGTAAAGAAGAAGGCGAATTAACTTATGAAGAAATTATGGATTCATTGGAAGATATAGATTTAGATTCTGAAGAGATTGAAGAAATCTATGATATTTTTGCTGAAATGGATATAGATATAATAGAAGAAGGCGTAGATAACGATAATGATGATGACGATGATGAATCTGAGCTAGATTTAAGTATACCCCAGGGGGTAGGCATAGATGACCCTGTCCGTATGTATTTAAAGGAAATTGGTAAGGTGGATCTATTATCTGCCGAGGAAGAAGTTGAACTTGCCAAGAGAATGGAACAGGGTGATGAAGAAGCAAAACGACAATTAGTGGAAGCTAACCTCAGATTGGTGGTTAGTATTGCCAAAAAATATGTGGGAAGAGGCATGTTATTTTTAGACCTGATCCAAGAAGGTAATATGGGACTTATGAAGGCAGTAGAAAAATTTGATTATACTAAAGGTTATAAGTTCAGTACCTATGCTACCTGGTGGATTAGACAGGCTATTACACGTTCTATTGCTGATCAAGCTAGAACCATACGAATACCTGTCCATATGGTAGAGACTATAAATAAACTTATTCGGGTCTCCCGACAACTATTACAGGAAAAAGGTAGAGAACCTACTCCTGAAGAAATCGGGGAAGAAATGGATATGAGTGCAGACAAAGTAAGAGAAATCAAGAAAATTGCCCAGGAACCTGTTTCATTAGAAACACCCATTGGGGAAGAAGAGGACAGTCATCTAGGTGACTTTATTGAAGATGAAGATGCCCCGGCCCCAGCTTCAGCAGCTTCCTATATGCTGCTTAGGGATCAATTAGATAATGTATTGGATACTCTAACCGATAGAGAAAAAAGGGTATTAGAACTTAGATTTGGTATTGAAGATGGTCGACCCAGAACCTTAGAAGAAGTAGGTAAAGAATTTGGAGTAACAAGGGAAAGAATTAGACAGATAGAGGCTAAAGCCTTAAGAAAATTAAGACATCCCAGTAGAAGTAAAAAACTTAAGGACTATTTGAGTTAATTAGTATTTAAGAGTATTAATGATTATATAGTAGCAATTATAAGATAATCAAATTATAATCATAATAATAGGTAATATAAGACTTTGACCTTCAAAGTTTTCTGTCATATAATTACTTTTGTGTTACGAAATAAGCATGAAAGCTTAATATAAAAGGGCCTATAGCTCAGCTGGTCAGAGCAACCGGCTCATAACCGGTTAGTCCTAGGTTCGAATCCTAGTAGGCCCACCAAAGTAATTAACCTTGTTCTTTAGATAGGACAAGGTTTTTTTGATTTTGAATATAATATAATATATATAAGAGGTGGTATAAATGAGCAACTTACAACAGATCATATCTTTAATGGCTCAAAAAGCTCCCCATAAAGATGCTATGGACTGGGATAATGTAGGTTTGCAGGTGGGAGACTATGCCAGCGAAATAAAGAAAATATTGATTGCATTAGACATCAATGAAGATGTAATCCAGGAAGCTATAAAAAAAGAGACTGATTTAATTATTACCCATCATCCCCTTTTATTCAATGGGTTAGACAAAGTTCACAGTCAAACTGCTAAAGGACGAATAGTAATGCAGGCGATAAGAAACGAGATAGCCATTTATTCTACTCATACTAATATGGATATTGCTGAAAAAGGTTTAAACGATTTTTTAGCTGACAAACTGGGCATACGAGACACCGAGATCTTTTCAAAGGAAAAGGAAAAAAAGTTATATAAATTGGCAGTTTATGTCCCAGCCGATAATGTTGAAGTTCTAAAAGAGGCAATTTTTAAAAAGGGTGCCGGTCAGATTGGTAACTACAGCAACACCTCCTTTTCTTCTAAAGGAGAAGGCACCTTCTTACCGGGAGAAAATACTAATCCTCATTTGGGTAAAAGAGGTGAAATTAAAAAGGTTGAAGAAATTAAAGTAGAAACTGTTGTACCGGAAGAAAAGATTGATAATGTAATAAAAGTCATGTTAAAAGTACATCCCTATGAAGAAGTCGCCTATGATGTTTATGAATTGCCCCTACAGTCCGATTATAAGGGGATAGGGAGAGTTGGTTATTTAAAAGAAAGCTTCCCCCTTAAAGATTACTGTGAGTTTATTAAAGACACTTTAAAGATCGAGAAATTAAAAGTGAGAGGTAACCCGGAAGAAAAAATTAAAAAGGTAGCTATCTGTAGTGGAGCAGGTGCTGATTATATTAGTTTAGCCAGTGCTAAAGGGGCTGATTTATATATAACTGGTGATGTGAAATACCATGAAGCCCAATTGGCAGAAGAGTTACAGTTAAACTTAGTTGATGCCGGTCATTTTGAAACAGAAGTAATATTTAAAGAAATGATTCATCAATATTTACAGGAAAAAATTCAAAAAGATAAATTAGAGATAAAATTAGAACTTTCAGAAGTAAACACAAACCCCTGGCTTTATATTTAACGAGCGAGGATTAGATCGATATTTGACAGGAAAGGGGTATTCTGTTAAAATGAATATTGAATCATGATTCAGGAAGGGTTTTAAAATGACTACTAATAAGAAAGAGCTAATTCGTGAAGCGGCTATAAAAGTTATCGCAAGGGATGGTTTTTATAATACCAAAACTGCCAAAATAGCAGAAGAGGCGGAAGTAGCGGTAGGTACGATCTATAATTATTTTAATTCTAAAAATGAGATATTAGAATATATTTTTGAAGTAGAGTTCGAAAAACGCATAGATTATTTAAAAAAAATGCAGGAAAAAGATTATAGTATTTATAAAAAATTATCTTTATTTTCAGATAAACATTTCAAAGAAGTAAGAGAAAATCTCAATACAGCCCAGATTTTAGTAAGAGAGAAGGAATTTCCCAAAGATAGCGATTTTTCTTCGATCTTAAACTATTTAAATGAGTTACCCTCCTTATTAGAAAAGATGTTAGATAAAGCCGTTGAACAAGGGGAACTTAAATGTGAAAATACGGCTGTAGCAGCTAGTTTCATCTTTGGTGGACTCCAGGGGGTAGTAGAAAAAGCGCTAAGAACTGATAATATGTCTATCCTAGACAATGCAGAAAAAATTGTAACACAATTATTAGAAAAGGGGCTGTAGTTTTTTTACTATAATATGAATGATTGTTCATTCATATTAGTTAAAACACTTTATACTAAAAGGGGTAAAAATATGCTAAAGATTAATGAACTTGTCTTGAAAAAACCTATTATTACATTGATAATTCTTTTTGCTATTACAACTTTTTTTGGATATCAAATATATGATAAAGCCCGTATTGAAACAAACTTAGAAGAATATATGCCGGAAAACCATCCCGCCTTTGTAAAAAGTGACCGTTATGAAGATATCTTTGCCATAAATGATTCAGTAGTGGTAGCAGTTGAAAATTCTAATAGTATCTATAATTTTGCAACTTTAAAACAGATAAAAGAAATTGGCAATAGATTAGCTGAGTTAGAAGAAATTAACAAGGGGGAGATAAAAAGTCTGGCTAAGGCAGATAATATTGAAGGTTCAGACCTGGGTTTAGAAATTCAACCTTTCTTTAATAAGATACCCGAGGAGCAAACTGAACTTAAAAATCTAAAAAATCAGGTACAGGATAATAATATGGTATCAGGTCGTTTGGTTGCTGAAAACCATAAGGTAGCCTTAATTAGAGCAGAGCTCGCTGAAGGTGGAGCAGATAGAATAAAATTGTATAACAAGATACAAAGGCTAGTAAATAATGTGGAAGGTCCAGGCAAGGTATATATTGCTGGTCAACCGATTGTAGAGGGTACTTTGGCCACTCTGATGCCCCAGGATATGAAAGTGATGATTCCCATAGTTATCTTCGTTATTTCAATAGTTTTATTATTTACCTTTAGTAGTATTAAGAGTACTTTACTTACATTGGGTGTAGTATTATTCAGTACCATATGGGCTTTTGGCTTAATGGCATTTTTCAATATTCCGATATATGCTGTTTCCACAATGATACCAGTTATGTTAATCGCCTTGGGAGTAGCTGATGGGATACACCTTTTAATTCATTTAAAAGATAATTTAAGAAATAAGGTTAATATATCTAAGGAAGAAGCTATTACCGATATGGTTAAGAACATGTGGAAACCGGTGGTTATGACTTCTATAACTACTGCGGTGGGATTTATTTCACTATTAACATCAGAAGTATATGCTGTAAAGTATTTCGGTTTATTTACTGCTTTTGGCGTGATGTCAGCAATGGTATTTTCCCTAATATTCATTCCAGCCGGATTACAAATCTTTAATCTGCCGAAAATAAGTAAGAAGAAAAGTAATAGTAAAGGGAAAACAGATAAAATTTTATCATCTTTTGCTAATTGGGTCTTAACCCATAAGAAAAAGATTATTCTAATCTCCTTAATAGTTTTTATAGCGGGAATTATTGGCGCTCAAAATCTCTGGATAAATTCTAGTTTTTTGAGTAAATTTGAAGAAGATGAAGAGATTAAAGTCGCAAACAATTTCATAAATAAGCATTTCGGGGGTACAACTAATCTTAATGTCATAATAAAATCAGAAAATAATGATGCGATAAAAAACCCGACTTATTTAAAGGATATTTGGCAGCTTCAGAAAGAATTAGAAAAACTTCCTGAAGTAGGAGACAGTTTAGCTTTGACTGATTTTTTAAGACGGATCAATAAAGTTATGAATGAAGACCAAGAGAAGTATAATAAGGTACCGGATTCAAGAGAGTTAGTAGCTCAATATCTCTTATTGTATTCAATGTCAGGTGATCCTGATGACCTAAATAAAGTTGTCGACTATGATTATAGAAGGGCTAATTTACAGATAAATTTAAAGAATGATGATGCTAGATTAATATCTTCAGTAATTGATAAAGTAGAAAGTTATCAAAAAGATTCTAGTTTATCTGAACTTGAAATAGATTATGCCGGCTCTGCTTATACTAACCGAGTATTTGCCCGATTAATCTTAGAAGGTCAGATAAAAAGCCTGGTTTTATCAATAATTATAGTGATTATCCTGCTTGCCTTTCTTTTTAAAAGTTTTAAAGCCGGTTTGTTGGGAAGTTTACCCATCATAATAACAGCCCTCGTTAATTTCGGGATTATGGGTTATCTAAATATAGCCTTAAACACCACTACAGCCTTGATTTCTAGTATTGCGGTAGGCATGGGAATAGACTATTCTATTCACCTACTCTCCAAATATA
>DATGCJ010000256.1:0-6074 GCA_035312025.1 Halanaerobiales bacterium
TTCGATTTTAGGTAACTGGGTAAATCCATAGTCAATACCCGCTTCTTGTAAAGCTGGTAAAGCCCAGGGACCGGTAAGCATCATACCAACTTGACCATTTGTAAATAAACTGGTCATAGTTTGGTAATCAACGAAAGGAACAACTCCATCTTCATAAAGGTTATCTAGTTTTTGTAGACCTAAAACAGCACCTTCATTATTTAGTCCAACATCATTAGGATCCAGAACGCCCTCTTCATTAGTTCCAAATACATAACCACCGGGGCCACTCATAAAGGGGAAGGTATGGTAGGGATCAGGTTGAGGCATGATGAATCCATACATTTCTTCTTCCTTATCAGTAATGTTTCTGACAATTGCTTCAAAGGCGGAGAAACTTGTAGGTGGATCAGGTACAATATCCTTATTATAAATAAGTCCTACTGCCTCAATAGCATAGGGTACTGCATAAACATCTTCACCCCAGCTGAAAGCATTAATTGCAACATCATAGAAATCATCTCTTTTATCTCCTAATTCGATCGGAGCGATAAGACCATTAGATACGAGTGCGCCTAACCAGTCGTGAGCACCAACAATGATGTCTGGGCCTTCACCGGAAGGGGCTTCTACGGCCATATTATCACGGATATCTCCAAAGGCTTTTTCCTGAATTTCAACAGGAATACCGTACTCGTCTTCGAATTGATCTTTAACTGAGTTTAATACTTTGATCCGGTTTTCATCAGCCCAGATTAAAAGTTTTCCTTCTTCTGAAGCTGCAGCTAAGGCGCTAAAACTAAATAGCATAGTAAGAACTAGTAAAAAAACGACAAACTTTTTCATAAATCTTTCACCTCCATAAAATTTACCAGATCTTAAAAATAATATATCTGGTTGTATATAATATATTCTATCAAAGTAATTATTATCCTTTAATATTAATCATATATTCAGAAAAAAATTTATGGAAATGAAAGTGGATATTTTAAGTTAAAAATTTACTCTTCAACTGGTTTTAAACGGGCGGTGAAATGTCTCAAAATTTCTGGTTCATAGGTAAAGGTAAGTCCTTTTATATCTTTAATTCTATCTTTAATATTAATTAATGATTCAGCCACAAAGTTTAAGTGGGAATCGGTATAAACCCTTCTCGGAATAGTAAGTCTTAAAAATTCAAAAGGTGACTTTAGTTGTTCCTTTGTTTCAGGATCTCTACCTAGAAGTAAAGAACCGATTTCAACTCCTCTAATACCGCCCTCTAAATAAAGTTCATTGGCTAATGCTTGAGCGGGGAACTGGTCATAAGGAATATGAGGTAGTAACTTGCGGGCATCTACAAAAACAGCGTGTCCCCCGACCGGATATTGAACAGGAATTCCATTACTTTTTAACTTTTTACCAAGTAAGGAAATTTGATCGATTCTGTGTTTTAGGTACGGATATTCAATACCTTCTTTCAGCCCCCTGGCAATAGCTTCCATATCTCGTCCGGCTAAACCGCCGTAAGTGGGAAAGCCTTCAAAAGGTACAGCCTGAGACCTTACTTTATTATATAGTTCTTCATTATCTTTTATACCGATTATACCGCCCATATTGACGATAGCATCTTTTTTGGCACTCATCGTAAAAGCGTCAGTATAAGAGAACATTTCTTTGATGATCTCTTTAATAGAATGATCTTCATATTTTTGTACCCTTGATTTAATGAAAAAGGCATTTTCTGCAAAACGGGCCGCATCCATAATTATCGGCAGCTCATATTTTTTAGCTAAATTACTGACTTTTTTAATATTTTCCATTGAAACTGGTTGACCACCAGCACTATTACAGGTGATAGTGATTATTATCATCGATATTTTATCTTTACCTTTTTCTTTAATAAAGTTTTCCATTTTTTCTACATCAAAATTACCTTTAAAGGGATGATATTTTTCGGTATCTAAGGCCTCATCAATCACAAAGTTTTTGGCCCGCCCCCCGGCCAGTTCCACATGTGCTTTTGTAGTATCAAAATGCATGTTAGATAAGACATAATTTCCCTTTTTCACCACAAGAGGGAAGAGAACCTGTTCAGCCCCCCGACCCTGGTGGGCAGGTACTATGTAATTGTAATCGAAGATGTCTTTGACAGTATCTTTTAGGTGATAGAAATTTTTACTACCGGCATAGGATTCATCACCCTGCATGATGCCTGCCCACTGATTGTCACTCATCGCGTTTGTGCCGCTATCTGTTAAAAGATCGATGAATACTTCCTCTGACTTTAGAGAGAACAGGTTGTAACCGGCTCTTTTTAAAGCCGCCTCTCTTTCTTCTTTAGGTATTAAATTAATAGGTTCAACCATCTTAATCTTATATGGTGGTACGTTTAGTCCTTTTGGCAAAATAATCACTCCCAAATATAATATATTCACATATTAATATTTTCATTTTAAAAGGATAAAATCCTTTATTTATTCTCTGATTAATGGTAAATTATATAATAGAAAGCATACTATTAAAGGGGTGTATTTTATGAGTAAAAACTGTCTAGTAGCGCAATCAGGGGGTCCTACCCCAATAATTAATGCCAGCCTACAGGGAGTTATTGAGACTGCGAAAAGTAGTAATGAGATTGATAAAGTTTATGGAGCAAGATTTGGTATCAATGGTTTAATGGATGAATTAATTTGTGATTTAACCGCAGAAGCAGAACAAGAAATTAAATTATTAAAACATACACCGGGTTCCATTTTAGGGAGCTGTCGATATAAGCTTAATAAATTAGATATTGATAAAACTGATTATGAAAAGATATTTAAGATATTTAAGAAATATGATATCAATTATTTCTTCTATATCGGTGGCAATGATTCCATGGATACTGTTGCTAAATTGAACCAATATGCTCAATTTAAAGATATTGATTTGACAGTGATGGGTATTCCTAAAACTATTGATAATGACCTCTTAATTACTGACCATTCACCGGGATTTGGCAGTGCTGCAAAATACATAGCCACCAGTGTCATGGAAACAACTCTAGACAGCCGGGTATACCAAAGAAAGAATGTCCACTTGATTGAAGTGATGGGTAGACATGCTGGGTGGCTGGCGGCCGCTAGTGCTTTGGCAGGAGAGACCGGCTTACAAACTCCGGACTTAATCTATTTTCCAGAAATAACCTTTTCTACCGATAAGTTTGTTCAGGATTTACAAGAAAAAGCTAAAACAAAAGATAACATCATCGTGGTAGTTTCGGAAGGTATTAAGGATGAAAGCGGTAATTATATCAGTGCAGGAGAGTCTTCTAAGCATGATCAATTTGGTCATAAGCAGATGGGAGGAGCAGCTCGTTCCCTAGTACCATATATAAAAGAGTATGTATATGAAAGAGTCAAAGTGATAGAATTTAACGTACTGCAGAGAGCGGCCAATCATGTTGCCTCTAAGGTAGATGCAGAAGAGGCTTATGCCTGTGGAAGCCAGGCCGTTGAATTTGCAGTCAAAGAAAATGCGACCGGCAAAGCAGTTGTAATAAAAAGAGTTTCTAACGATCCTTATAAATCAAAAATAGAACTAGCCGATGTTGATAAAATAGCCAATCAGGAAAAAAAATTCCCGCGGGAATGGATCAATAAAGAAGGTAACCATGTAACTGAGGAAGCTTTAGAATACTTAAGACCATTAGCGCAGGGTGAGATGGCCCGAAAAACGGTTAATGGTCTGCCGAGATATTCAAATATTTATGCAGCTGTCACCACTAAACCAAAAGCTGAACTTTAAGTGCAACTTTCTTGACAAACCGTCCAAATAATAGTATTATTATATACAAATATTTATAAATATTTAATGACTTTGAAAGGGAGGAGTAATTTTAGCGGAGTCCCAGAGAGAGAAACCCACCGGCTGTAAGGTTTCTTGACACAAGCTAAAATGAAGGTCGCCCCGGAGTTGTTTGTCTGAGATGAGTAGGGCAAACCGGACTTAACCGTTATATTAAAAGAGGGTCTGGTTAGTTTACTAGCCAGGAACTAAGGTGGTAACGCGAGAAAAATCCTTTTTCGTCCTTAATTGGATGGGGAAGGATTTTTTATATTTTAAAAATATTTACAGGAGGTATGATGAAGATGGAAAACTTACCAAAAAACTATGATCCTAATAAAGTAGAAGACAAATGGTACGATTACTGGATGGAAAACGGCTTATTTGAAGCAGAGGTTGACAGGAGTAAAGAACCTTTTTCAATAGTAATGCCGCCCCCGAATATTACCGGTCAGTTACATATGGGACATGCTCTGGATAATACCCTACAGGATATTTTAACAAGGTGGAAGAGGATGAAAAGCTTTGCTTCCCTCTGGCTGCCTGGTACTGACCACGCCAGTATTGCTACAGAGGTTAAAGTAGTTGATAAATTAAGAAAAGAAGGTATTGATAAAGATGAACTCGGGCGAGAAGGTTTTTTAGATAAGGCCTGGGAATGGAAAGATGAGTACGGCAATAGAATAACTAATCAGTTAAAAAAGATGGGTTCATCCTGTGATTGGTCTCGTGAAAGGTTTACGATGGATGAAGGTTGTTCGGAAGCTGTAAAAGAAGTTTTTATCCAACTATATGAAAAAGGATTAATCTATCAGGGAGACTATATCGTAAACTGGTGTCCCAGCTGCCATACAACTTTATCTGATGTAGAGGTAGAACATGAAGAGCATGAGGGTAAGCTATATTATATTAAATATCCGATTAAAGATAGTGATGAATTTATAACTGTAGCTACCACCAGACCGGAAACCATGTTAGGTGATACTGCGATCGCGGTTAACCCGTCTGATGAAAGGTACAAGGATTTAGTGGGAGAAACCGTAATTTTACCTTTAATGGAAAGAGAAATACCGGTAATTGCCGATCCCTTTGTAGACAGTGGATTCGGAACAGGTATGGTTAAGGTTACACCTGCCCATGATCCCAATGACTTCGATATGGGAGAGCGAAATGATTTAGAAGTGGTTAAGGTTATCGATGAAGATGCCAACATGACTGAAGTTACCGGTAAATATGCTGGCATGGACCGCTATGAATGTAGAGAAGAAGTTATTAAAGACTTAAAAGAGCAGGACCTCCTAGTAAAAATAGATGAACACGAACATTCCGTTGGTCAGTGTTACCGCTGTGACACAGTTATTGAACCCCTGGTTTCAAAACAGTGGTTCGTTAAGATGGAACCTCTGGCTGAACCGGCTATTGCAGCTGTTAAAGAAGGGGATATTAAATTTATCCCGGAAAGGTTTAGTAAGGTTTATCTAAACTGGATGGAAAATATTAAAGACTGGTGTATCTCCCGACAGCTCTGGTGGGGACATAGAATCCCCGTCTGGTACTGTCAGGACTGTGGTGAAGTTATAGTTAGAAGGGAAGAACCAAACGAATGTCCTAACTGCGGCAGCAGTGATTTAAAACAGGATGAAGATGTTTTAGACACCTGGTTTTCTTCTGCCCTCTGGCCGTTTTCAACCATGGGTTGGCCGGAAGAAACTGAGGATTTAGACTTCTTTTATCCGACCGATGTTCTCGTTACAGGTAGAGACATTATCTTTTTCTGGGTAGCTAGAATGATCTTCATGGGACTTGAATTTATGGACGAAGTACCCTTTGATGATGTTTATGTTCACGGTCTAATTAGAGATGCTCAGGGCCGAAAAATGAGTAAATCATTGGGGAACGGTATAGATCCCATAGAAGTTATTGAAGAATATGGGGCAGATGCACTCAGGTTTACCCTAATTACAGGTAATACCCCAGGTAGTGACATGCGGTTTAGGGAAGAAAGGCTGGAAGCCAGCCGTAACTTTGCTAACAAGATCTGGAACGCTTCCCGCTTTATATTAATGAACTTAGAAGATTTTGATTATAGCTCAATTAAGGAAGAAGATTTAAAGTTAAATCTTGCTGATAAATGGATGTTAAGCAGGACCAATGAAGTAACACAAAAGATAGATGATGCGATGGAAAGATATAGTTTCGGTGAAATGAGTAAGAGCCTTTATGACTTTATCTGGAATGAATACTGTGATTGGTATATTGAGATTTTAAAAGAGAGACTCTATCAGGAT
>DATGCJ010000257.1:0-12908 GCA_035312025.1 Halanaerobiales bacterium
TATATATTATAATGCTCAAAATAGTATGAATATAAGAAATAAAAAACTGGTATATATTTTACAACTGATATTGTTAGCCGCAATTATAGCTCCAGCTATTTACTTTAGCCTGGTAACTTATCAGGCATTTGCCCAGTTAAATCAGCCTGAACTGGTTATTACATCTATGTATGTTAATGCTGTAATATTAATGTTTTTTCTCGGGATTCCAATCATTGTTTCTGTCTTCTTTTTTTCTAAGGATATTAGATTTTTAACTGCATTACCAATTGAAGAAGAAAAAATAATATTTGCTAAATTAAGTACAGTTTATATCTATCTATTGGCAATAGGTGCCGCCTTTATTTTACCGAGTATTATTATCTATGCTATTAAGACTGGTATTAGTTTAAGTTTAATTATTTTAGGACCGATAGCTTTTTTATTGGCTCCCTTATTACCCCTTTTAATATCATCAATTCTTGTTTTAACATTCAATAAAATTATACGAAAGAGTAAGTATAAAAACCTATTGACAATGGTCGGCAATATGTTATTAATTGTGGTAATTATCATGATGCAGTTGAATATTACACAAAAAGCGGCTGATCCCGCCGTTATAAAAAATGCATTTCTAAATAATGAAAGTCTGATAACTTTGATTGGACTAAGATTTCCTCCCAGTATCTGGATGACCAAAATGTTATTGGGTTCTTTTACAAATACACTATATTTTATTCTAATAAACATAATATTTGTAATGGCACTGCATTTTTTAGCAAGATATTTCTTTAAAAAATCTCTATTAACCTTTACAGAGGGGAGTAGAAGCAATGGTAAAATAAGATACAAAAAAGCAAGTCCGGGTTGGCAGTTATTTAAAAGGCACATGCTTATTATTATAAAGGAACCAACCTTTTTACTTAATGCCCTTTTAAGTATGGTTGTCCCTTTAATAATCTATGTAATAATGAGTTTTAGCGGCCAATTTTCAATTGAAATATTGAATTCTGCTCAAATTAAGCCTTTTATGGTTTTAATATACAGCGGGATAATGGTTTTTCCAGCCATAGTTTCCAATATATCTTCGACTGTCATAACGAGAGAAGGGAGAGCATTCTGGCAGACCAAAGTTTTACCGATCAGTGATAAAATGAATATTAAATATAGAATAATGACTACCTTAGTAATAAATTTATCCGGTTCCTTAATATTAGGTTTAATTGGATATATTCTATTACCTGTTAATTTAAATATGGTATTAGTAGCCAGTTTTTTTACTATCTCATTGACCCTGTTTTTAGCTAACATCGATTTCAAGATCAATATTTTAAGGCCTTTGTTAAACTGGAGTCATCCTACTGCCGCTGTTAAAAATAATATGAATGTGACAATGACCTTGGGAATAAGATTAATATTAGGTTTAATCTTATTTGGATTTTATAAACTGAGCGGTAATCTATTCAACAACTTTAATTCAATTGTCTATATCTTAAGTATTGTGTTTTTAATATTGTATTTCATAAGTAGATATTATCTATACAATATAATGGTGAATAGATTTAAAAAGATTTCCCTCTGATTTCAAATATATAAAAGTTAAATTTCCATTTATATATTGTAAAGAATTAGGCAGGCAATTAGTATTTAATTGAATTCGAATAAAAAATGACACACTTTGTAAACCTAGAGCAAATAATTTTCTTAGGTTCACTCCGTGTGTCAAATTTATTTTAAACTAAAGAATTTTAAAAATCTAATCTGTGTTTATTCAAATAAATTTATATTGCACATCAAAAATTATAAAATTTGTTCTATTTGTAATCAATTTAACCAGTTGATATAATTTAAATGGAATAATTGGTTTAAATTGTGGGGATTAATTTTTAAATAAGCCTAAATTATATTATTTAAAAAGGGGTAAATAATATGAGAAATTTAACATTAATGACCGACTTTTATGAACTAACAATGGCACAAGGATATTTTAAAAGCGATAAAATGGAAAAAGCAGTATTCGATTATTTTTATCGGGAAAATCCGGATGATAATGGTTATGTTATTTTCAGTGGTTTAGAACAGGTAATAGACTATGCTAAAAATCTAGAATTTAATGAGGATGATCTTGCCTATCTACAAAAACAGGGTCTTGACCCTGAATTTTTAGAGTATTTAAGTAATTTTTCTTTTACGGGTGATATATATGCTGTTCCGGAAGGCAGTGTTGTCTTCCCAAAAGAACCAATTTTAAAAGTAGAAGCAACCATTTTACAGGCTCAGTTACTAGAGTCAGCCATATTAAACATAATTAATCACCAATCTTTGATAGCTACTAAAGCTGCTCGCATCGTTAAAGCAGCGGGTGAGAGAAAAGTTCTTGAATTTGGCTTGCGAAGGGCCCACGGCCCGGATGCTGGCATATATGGAGCACGAGCTGCTGTTATCGCCGGCTGTACAGGGACTTCTAATGTCCTGGCTGGGAAAGAATTTGATATAAATATTAGTGGTACTCATGCCCACAGCTGGGTGATGAGTTTTGATGAGGAAATTGAAGCCTTTCGTACATATGCAGAAAACTTTCCTGACAGCTGTATTTTACTGGTAGATACTTATGATACACTTGAATCGGGTGTTCCCAATGCTATAAAAGTATTTGAGGAAATGAAAGAAAAAGGTATTAACCCTGATTTATATGGTATAAGATTAGATAGTGGTGACTTGGCTTATTTATCTAAACAGTCCCGTCAGATGCTTGATGAAGCCGGTTTTGAAGATGCAGTTATAGTTGCGTCCAGTAACCTTGATGAAGATATTATAACCTCCCTGGATTTTCAGGGGGCAGAAATTGATGTTTTTGGGGTGGGGACTAAGCTAATAACTTCCAAAAGTGATCCTGCCCTAGGGGGAGTCTATAAATTAACTCAATACCGGGGGGAACCCAAAATAAAAATTTCGGATAATGTCGATAAGATAACAAATCCAGGTTCGAAAAAATTGTTGAGGGTTTATGATAAAAAAGAAAGAAAGATCATAGCTGATCTAATTGCGTTAGAAGATGAAAATATTGATGAGCGAGAAGATTTGATTTTATTTGATGACCGCGATACCTGGAAAACCAAAACTCTAAAAGGGGGCAATTATCAAATCCGCTCAATGTTAACCCCCATTTTTGATAATGGAAATTGTGTTTATGAATCTCCTTCTGTTAAAGAGATTAAAGAATACTGTAAGCAGGAAAAAGAATCTTTATGGGCTGAATATAGGCGTTTAACAAACCCTCATATTATGAAAGTAGATCTTTCAAGCAAACTTTATGATTTAAAACAGAATCTTCTTCACGAAAATGGAATTGAGAATGCTTGACCTGATTTATCAGAAAGTAAAACCCGGTGGTTTTAAGATCTCAACTTCTCTCACCTAATCAGAGACAAGCATAAGAAAGAGCTTGTTAAACTAAAAACCACACTCAGTAAAAGTCTTTAACAAACAATAAACCTTCTCTATCTCAAACTGGGGGATTCAAAAATAGAGAAAGTTGAAGGGCATTTGACTAAAAGACCCTATCCCTACGGTAAAGACAAGAGAGGCTACAGGTTACCCTATAGGTTATCATAGGATAGCTCTTTTAGCTATATAGTTAATTATAGTATTGATGCCAATAAATTACCGTAGTTTTTGTGAGATAAGTCTATATCAAGTTTTTATATAAAAGATTCCTCATATTTTATGAGGGATTTTTGTATTTACAGAAATTAATGATAAAATAATAATAATAATAAAATAAAGATAATTGAAAGGAGAATTAATTTGCTCAGTATATATTGGATACTCATAGTTATATTTTTCTTAATGGGTCTTATTGGGGTTTTTGTGCCGATGGTACCCGATATTATTCCCGTCTGGGTAGGTGTTATCATATATCAGTTTGGTCCTTTTCCACTTGATCTACCCTCTGTTTTTTGGGTTGTCTTAGTTATAGTAACTATAATAACCGTATTATCTGATTTTTTAGCAAATGCGATAGCTGTAAAAAAATCAGGTGGTAGTAATGTTTCAGTAATCGCTGCCCTGGTGGGATTAGCGATAGGTCTAGTTATATTAGGGCCCCTTGGTATTATTATAGGACCTTTTGCTGCAATATTTTTAGCTGAGTATTACAGAAGCCAAAAAAAGGACTATAATGAGCCCTTAAAGATTGCTTTTTCTACCGTTTTTGCCTTTATAGGTAGTGGGATCGTTAAGATAGTTCTTTTATTGATAGTTATAGTATGGTTTTTCATTTTAGTACTCTAAAATAATGATAGGGATGATAATATGGAATGCAAGTTATGTGGTAGTGCAAATATTAAAAAGATCAATATTGAAGATAAGTATTATTTCTGTGAAAACTGTGAGCTGATTTTTATTGAGAAAGCAGCTGAACCTTCTGCCAAACAGGAGTATGAAATATATCAAAGTCATGAAAACACACCTGAAAATGAGGGCTATGTTAATATGTTTAAAGATTTTATCAATGAATTATTGGCTGAGCATCTAGATGAAATAGAGGAAGTTTTAGAATACGGCTGTGGGCCGGGTCCGGTTTTAGCTGATATATTGGAAAACAAAGGTCTAAATGTTACAAAGTATGATCCTTTCTTTTATCCGGAAGTTGAATTCAAAGATAAAACTTATGATTTAATAACTTCTACTGAAGTGTTTGAACATTTTCAGAATCCGAAAGAAGAGGTTGAAAAGCTGCTTAAATTAATGAATCCCGGTGCTTATTTAGCTGTGATGACATCTTTTCATGAGGGTATTGAACATTTCAAAGACTGGTGGTATAGAAGAGATAGTACCCATATAACTTTTTATAATTTAAAGACATTTAGATATATAGAAAATAATTATCCTTTAAAAATAATAAAGACCGATAAAGAAAACAGTATCTTACTTAAAAAAGAATAATCTATAGTTTGCAATATACAAACATTTGTCTTAATCTAATAAATGAAATGTTCGGAGGAGGTCAGTTATATGGAGATTTGTCTTAAGATATATAAATTCTATAACTTAGGTACTACTCTTAGAAAAAATGAGATAATGAATAATTTAAAAGAGACCGGTATTGAGAACATGGAGACCTATGATTTCGAAGAAAACCTTGAGAACCCCAGTTTTGTCTCATACCCGGTACCGATAGAATTTACTTATAATCTGAGAGAAAAAGATGATAAGGTTATTGGCAAAGTTTTTGATTATGGAGCAATGTCAATGATGACAGAGATAAAATATGAGGTGAATTCACTCGAAGAGTTTCATGAAGAAATTAAAAAATATGATCCCCGTAGGGAGATAGAAAAGGATTTTGATAGTATATATAATAAAATTTCCAGTAATTTTGAAGGCTTAAGTGATGAGATTTTAAGCAGTTTTAACCATTTATACTCCGTTTACTGTATAGATAATAAGGATAATATAAATAAAAAAGAATTAATAGAAAACAATGAAAAGATCATAGTGAGTTTATTATCCGACGAGTATGAAGATATCAATTTCAGCCAGCAGCAAAAAGAGGCGGTTATGCGCTACAATAACAGCTTTTTAGAAAGAGATTATATTGTTGTTCACTGGAATAATGCTTTTATTTTAGATAAAAAAGAAAATTATCCGGAAAAACTTTTCATGATAGAATTGGCCAATGTCCAGTTTAACAAACTACAGACCTATGATAGATTTATTGATGAATACCTATCAGAATATTTATTAAACAAAGAAAAGAGCGCATTAAGGTTTATTCCCTTTATCAAGTCGGGCCTGAGTAAAAAGATAAAAGAAATAGCAGATTTAAGGGTTGAATTAGAACGAGTTATAGACGTTATGGATAATTTCGAGAAGTTTCAGGGCCAGTGGTATCTAGCCCGACTCTATTATTTAGCCAATGGTGCTTTTCAAATTACCCGCTGGCGTAATCTAGTAGAAAACCGTATTAACAAGGTGAACGAGCTTTATAATCTTATAAATTCTGAAATAAATAGAAAACGTATGTTATTCCTTAATGTATTAATGTTATTATTATTCATATTATGGTTTTTAGGTATTTAGTTCTTCAAATATATTTAAATAAAACCAAGGCTTGTGATAAATGGGAAAAAATACATTTGACTTAAGGAAAAATATTATTTACTATTGTATATATATAATAAATACAAATAAATATCTTTGAGTTGGTTTTATTTAAATATGGAAAAATATTGAATACGGTCTTCAATAAAGAAGGGATATTATGAAAAAAGTTTATTTGTATTTAACAATTTTAATAATGTGTTTCTCTTTTTTGACTTTATCAACTGTAGCTATATCAGCTCAAACTAATCTTAATTACGAAATCGAAGAACAGCTTTCCCTATTTAAAGAATATGAATTAAGTAATTTAAAGATTAGACCACCGTATTTTTTAAATGAGCTAGTAAATTTATATGAAAAAAACAACTTTAACCCTTTTTGGTTTGATGAAACCTGGTTTAAAGACTCTGCTTACCAGCTAATTGAAGTAATAGAAAGTATAGAATATGAAGGTTTAAATCCTCGCGATTACAGATATGATTATCTTTCTAAGTATTTCCATAAAACAACCCTTAACAGGCAGGAGAGGGCCATAGTTGATATATTAATGACAAATTCCTTTTTATTACTTACCTCTCATTTCAGTCAAGGTGTGCTCGATTCTGAAACCTTAAAAAGAAATTGGCTGGATATCAAAAATAAGATTGATCTTTATAACTTTTTAAATAGTTCTATACATAATAACAATATTATTGAATCTCTCTATTCTTTACTGCCTCGAACAGAAAATTATATCCAGCTGAGAAATAAGTTAAAAGAATATAAAAAAATTAAAGAGAACGGTGGATTTATTCAATTTACCAGCACGAGATTAATTGATAAAGGAATGTCGGGGGAAGATATCCTTAATTTAAAACGCAGACTTAAACAAAGCAAAGATTTTCAGGGGGCTATGGATGAAGACTTTAGTCAGCTATTAGAAGAAGCTGTAAAAAACTTTCAAATGCGTCATGGTTTAAAAGCAGATGGGATAGTAGGCCCTGAAACAAAAGAAAGCTTAAATGTAAGTATCGATGAAAAGATCAAAAAGATAACGATTAACATGGAAAGATTAAGATGGCTGCCGCAAACTTTAGGTAATCCCTATATATTTGTAAATATTGCAGATTATAAATTAAAAGTTGTTGAAAATAATGAAGAGCTATTTAACATTAAAGTTATTGTGGGTAAAAGACAGAGAAGTACACCTGTGTTCAGTGATGAAATTAGTTATATTGTTTTAAATCCTTATTGGACTGTTCCTAAAAAAATAGCAGTAGAGGATAAATTACAATTAATAAAAAAGGATATAAATTACCTGGCCGAGAATAATTACAAAGTATTAAAAGTGTCAAATGGTAATTTAGTTGAAGTTGATTATAGCAAAATCGATTGGCAAAAGTTAAATCGAGATAATTTTAACTACTTTTTAAGACAGGATCCGGGGCCAAATAATGCCTTAGGCCAAATTAAATTTATGTTTCCCAATAAGTACAGTGTTTATTTGCATGATACTCCTAGTAAGGAGTTATTTTTAGAGGAACAGAGAAACTTTAGTTCAGGCTGTATAAGATTACAAGAGCCCTTTAAGCTTGCCGAGTATATATTGAAAAAAAATAATAAATGGGATAATGTCAAAATTAATGAAATTTTAGCCACTGATAAAGAAGAGGTAATCTACCTGGCGAAAAGAATACCAATTCATATCGTCTATATGACAGCCTGGGTAAATGACAACTATCAAATACAATTCAGAAATGATATCTACCAGCGAGATCAAAAATTAATTGAAGCATACTACTAAAAGAAAGAGGTAAACAATGATTAAAAAAATATCAATAGTTTTAATTTTACTAGTGTTTTTATCAATACCCATACAAGCATTTGATGAAGGTAGAACCAACTTTCAATTGGTCTATAACGATTCATTAATTTCTCATGAAATTTATAGTATATTTATTCTACCGGGGGAGAACATAACATTAAATATTTATAAGCCATCTTCTAATAATAATTATATTTTAAGACATAACAATCTTAAAATCGTCATAGAAAATAATTATGAATGGGTATTAAAGGCGCCCCAGCAAGTAGGTAACTATTTGGTTCAAGTAATTAATGAAAAAACAAGGGAGAAAATAGACCTGAATGTTTTTGTTTTAGAACCATTCAATAATCTAGAAAATGGTTATTTAAATGGTTATAAAATTGGCGATTATCCTCACATTCCGCCCAGTAAAAGAGATAATTACAGTTTACCGAAAGGTTTTATCAAGGTGACTCGACAAAATAAAGATACATATTTAACACCCCATTTTAAGTTAAGTCAGTTTATCTGTAAACAACCCGGTAATTATCCCAAGTATCTGGTTATGCAGGAATTATTATTAGATAAATTAGAGTATTTACTTTTAAAGGTAAACCAAAAGGGAATTAAGGCAGATACTTTTCATGTGATGAGCGGTTATCGGACCCCTTTTTATAATAGTTCCCTGGGTAATGTAAGGTTCAGCCGTCATATCTTTGGAGACGCAGCTGATATCTATATAGATGTTTATCCTAAAGATGGTCTCATGGATGATCTAAATGGGGATGGACGTATAGACTTAAGAGACGCTGATATACTTTATGACACAGTAGAGGAGTCTTATAAGAGGGGAGAGTATAAAGAGTATATCGGTGGGTTAAGCTCCTATCGTAGAACAGTTTCTCACAGCCCTTTTATTCATATTGATACCAGGGGATATAAGGCCCGCTGGTAGAAGTTCAAATAAATTTATTCACCTTTAAAAAGTTCAACACCACTAGTTTTGGTGTTGAATTTTTAATTAATTTTAAAAAAAAGTAGAAAGTAGGGAGTATGATATGGAAAAAAACGAGATTTTAACTAAGTTTAATTTTTCAGAAGAGGTTACAGAAGTTATCAAAGAATGTCCCAGCTTTAATTTAGTTGAGGATAGCGAGAAATTAAGAGAATTATCATTAGCAAATAGTGAAAATGGCCAAAAAGAGGTTACGTACAAAATTAGCAATGATCGGGAAGTAGTTGATGCGCGAGTATGTAAAGTAAGAAATGGTATAGCTGCCAACTTTATGGAACCTTACATGCGAAGAAGAGATCCGGACTGTATGGTAATTGGTGATGATTATCCGACTGATAAAGAAAGATTTAAAGAAAGGTACGGAGAGGAATTTGCAGATACCAGACAGGAAACCTTTGCTTGGCTAAAAAACCAACCTTTGGCTGCTTTTTTCTTCGAGGCAGGGCCGGAGAATTTAAATTATTCTGTAATGGCAATTGCCCCCGCTAATGCTGGTTTTTTTGCCTTTGGTTTATCTTTACTCCAGGGAATTAAAAAATTAGATGAATTAGATGCGGGAGTTAGACCAAAAGGATATATCTTTGTAGCTCCACCTTTTAGATATACTCATTTTAATGGAGACCAGGTTGTAGTACATAATAGGTTAAAGGGTAATTATGAACTTTTTAGTTATAACTTATACCCCGGCCCTAGTGCTAAAAAAGGTGTCTACAGTATGTTGATTAATCTGGGGGAGAAAAACGAATGGCCGACCTTACACTGTTCGGCCGTACAGGTAGTAACCCCTTATGATAATAAGTTAAATATAGCTTATGAAGGGGCAAGTGGAGCCGGCAAATCAGAGATGCTGCAGGACATGCACCGGGAGAGAAGTGGTAGGATTAAATTGGGTGAAAATATAGTAACCGGGGATGAGTATAAAATAACTCTACCCCAGGGCTGTAGTTTAAGGCCGATTGCCGATGATATGGCAGTTACTCCTTCTTATCTGCAAAAAGGTAATGGGAAGCTTACTTTAAAAGATGCGGAAAATGCCTGGTTTGTCAGGGTAGACCATATTGATCAATATGGGGTAGACCCCCATTTAGAATCAATTACCTGTCATCCGGAAAGCCCCTTATTATTTTTAAATATAGATGCTGCTCCCAACAGTACAGCTTTAATCTGGGAACATATTGAAGATGAGCCGGGTAAACCATGTCCTAATCCCCGGGTTGTAATACCACGAAATGATGTAACTGGTGTCATTAAAGGCGAAGTTAATATAGATGTAAGGGGATTTGGTGTGAGAACACCTCCCTGTACCAAAGAAAATCCAACTTACGGTATTTTTGGCTTATTCCATGTGTTACCACCGGCCTTAGCCTGGTTGTGGAGATTAGTTTCACCACGCGGCTATGGTAATCCCAGCATCAATGATTCGGAAGGTATGAGTTCAGAAGGGGTAGGTTCATACTGGCCTTTTGCCACCGGTCGTAAAGTTGACCAGGCCAATATATTACTTAAACAGATCGTTGATTCACCGGAGGTAAAGTATATTTTATGTCCCAATCAGTATATTGGGGCCTGGGAAGTAGGTTTTATGCCGGAATGGATCGCCAGAGAATATCTGGCCAGACGGGGGGGAGCCTGGTTCACTGACAAACAGATAGAGCCGGCCCGATCACCACTTTTAGGCTATGCTTTAAAAGATGTGATGGTAGAAGGTCAAATGATAGAGCGGGAGCTCTTAAAGGTACAAAACCAACCGGAAGTAGGAGTAGAAGCTTTTGACCAGGGAGCCCAAATTTTAAGAGAATTCTTTGAGGATTACTTGCAGAATTATGACCGTAAAGAACTTTTACCATTAGGGCAAAAGATTATTGATTGTTTCCTATCAAAAGGAACTTTAGAAGACTATATGTCATTAATTGATTATCCGGTTATAAAAGAGGACTAAAAGTTAGATTATTAGACTTCAGCTGTAAAAAGCTGGAGTTTTTTCTTTTTATAAAGGAATACGTTATATATTATTGAATATATAATATTGATAAGATTGATTTCCTTTAAAAGGGAGGGCTTACATGTTTGAATTAAAAAATGTCAAATATAAAGATATTCTAGAAATAGAAGAGTTAACCATTAATGAAAGTGAAATCACCTGTATCGTCGGCCGCAGTGGGGGCGGAAAATCTACCTTTTTGAGGCTGCTGAACAATATGGTAAGTGCTGATAAGGGGGAGATTTTATTTAAGGGAGAAAGTATTGAAAAATATAACCCCATAAAATTAAGAAGAGAAGTTTTAATGCTCCCTCAAAATCCTGTCATTTTTTCGGGTACGATAAGAGATAACTTTACTATTACTTTAAATTATAATAATGAATATGCGATGGCCGATGAAAATTATGATAAGATCTTAGAAAAAGTTGGACTTAAAGAACAGGCTTTAGATGATGAGGCTGAAAAACTTTCGGGGGGAGAAAAACAGAGATTAGCCCTGGCCCGAATTTTAATTCTTGATCCCGACATCTTACTCTTAGATGAACCTTCTTCCGCTTTGGATGAAGAAACTGAAAGATTAATTATTGAGATGGTAGTAAAATGTATAAAAGAAAAGAACGGGACCTTAATTATGGTTACTCACTCCCAGGAAATAGCTGAGAAATATGGGGACCGGATAATTACCATAAACGAAGGTGAACTTGATAGATTAAATTAATAAGGAGAGAATTATATGACTGACACTATTTTTGATATATCTATAATAAATTTGGTAATTGCCTATATTTTTGTCCTTATTTTAATTTTTATTGTAAAAAATGAAAATATAGGACATGAAAAACAGATTATAATTGCTTCCTTTAGAATGACCGTGCAATTAGTATTAGTAGGGTATGTATTGACTTATGTATTTGAAAACCCCAATCCATATATTACTATCTTAATCCTGATGGTAATGGAAGTATTTGCTATTTTCAATATATATTCCAGGGTAGAAAGTAAATTATCGAGCAATTTAAAGGTTATCATCGGAATTTCCATGTTCGGGGGTACTTTAGCCAGTATATTATTCTTTTTATTTATCGTTATCAATATTGAACCCTGGTTTATGCCCCAGTACTTCATCCCGATCTCTGGAATGCTGATTGGTAATTCCATGACCGGAATTTCGCTGGGAGCACAGGGCTTAATTACAGGCATAAATGATAATAAAGAAAGGATTGAGAATGCCTTGATGTTAGGGGCGACACCCGAAAAAGCAACCAAAGATATTCAAAATAGGTCCTTTTATAATGCGGTTTTACCGACAATAAATTCTATGATCGGAATGGGTATCGTATTTTTACCAGGTATGATGACCGGCCAGATTTTAGCAGGAGCTGCCCCCTTAACAGCAATTAAATATCAGATTGCTATCATGATGGGTATCTTAGGTAGTGTTACTTTAACCGTGTACCTAATGGTGAAATGGGGAATGAAAAGTTTCTTTAATGAAAGAGCTCAGATCCATATTGACTAAAAATAAGGGTTAAAGGAGGTTGTTTTGATGAACGAGACAAAGGTTGTTTTAATTCTTATTGACAAGAGAACGGATGCTGCTTTAAAGGTTCAGAAAGTATTGACAGCAAAGGGTTGTATGATAAAGACAAGATTAGGAGTCCATGAGACCAGTTCCTGTGCAGAAGAGGGGTTAATATTTTTAAATGTAGAAGGAAGTGATGCAGAGGTTAATGAACTATTGGAAGAGCTTAATAATTTAAAAAGGGTAAAGGCTGAATTGGTTAAGATGTCACTACCTGCCCAATAATTCAAAATTTCCTCCCTTAGTGTAAAATAACTTTTGGAGATTAAGAATAAAAAAATAGAAAGAAGACTCCCTTTCTGATAAAATGTTTTTAGTGACAAAAACAAAATTGAAAGGAGAGTCTTCTTATGAATAATATTATACAACATTTTCATGAAAAAATCACGTTTGAGCTAGGAAAAGAAGTAGAAAACATTTTTTTAAATGGTGAAGGTGATATCACAAAAATAATTAATTT
>DATGCJ010000258.1:0-17419 GCA_035312025.1 Halanaerobiales bacterium
CTTTCATTCCAATCCTATCACCAATATAGGCGATTATACCGCTGAATATTAAAACTAAAATCATTATATTAATTCCGCTCATAATTTACACTCCTGTTATCTAGCAACTCTATATAATAAAACACTACCTACTATTAAAAAAATTATATTTGACAGCCAGGCCCCAAGCCAGGGTGCAACAGTTCCCTGGGAACCCAAAGCATCTCCAATTGTCATCATAATATAATATATAAAGATTACTATTATACTTATTCCCATTCCCACGGCTGAACCGCTCGATCTACCTGGCTTTATACCGAGAGGAGCCGCCAGTAGGGCAAAAATAAAACTAGCAAAAGGAATAGATAACCTTTGATGAAGTTTTACCTTTTCTTCTAAAACTTCGCGTCCTTGACTTTCTTTGAGATTAATGTACTCCTGTAACTCATTAAAATTCATGTCTTCCACTTTTTTATTTAATTTCGAAATTTCTTGCGGTCTATTAAAAATTTGCACAGCATTATATTCGTCAAATTCTAAAGCAGGTATTCTCTCACCAGTTCTTAAATAAAATATTTTCCCATTGAAAAACTTCCAACCTGTCTCCAGCCATTCAGCACGTTCCGCCTGTATTAAAACTGTGGGGGCACCTTCTTCATAATCCTGCAGATAAACATCATGCATTATGCCTGTATCTCCATCAAATTGATGTGTGTATAAAATATAATCCGGTCTATTAGTTTGATCATCTAGAGGTGTCAAATAAAGATTATACTGAGTGTTAGGTAACTTTTCTCCATGTTTAAATTCCCAGACAATTTTATCATATAAATAATTCGACTGAGGAACTACATATTCATTTAAACCGATAGCAAAAAAACTCATTATCAAACCTAATACTACTGCCGGTATAACTAATCTATAAATACTAACTCCACCAGCCCTAAAAGCTGTTATCTCACTATCATTCGAAAGTCGACTATAAGCCATAATAATTGCTAACAAGGTAGCCATCGGAAAGGTTAAGACAATTATAGAAGGTAAACTTAAAAAAAACAATTCTATTAATGTTATTATACTTATCCCCCAATTGGAATAAAAATCGGTTAATCTATATAATAAATCTGTACCGATAAAGATACCTACAAATGCTGCTACACCAAAGAAAAAGGGCATTATTAATTCTTTTGCTATATATTTATAAACTAACTTCAAAAGTTTACCTCCCTGTAAAGTACAATTAGCTACCAGACAGTTTTTCAATCATAATTATATTATTTTTATTATTTCATTTAAAAAATATTATATTTGAAACTCATCTCCGAGATAAAACTCTCTCGCTAATTCACTCTCTGCAATCTCTTCAGAATTCCCGGACATCAGTATATCTCCCTCATACATGATGTAGGCTCTATCGGTAATACTTAAGGTTTCTCTTACACTGTGATCTGTAATTAATACTCCCAGACCTTTTTCTTTTAAATACATAATAATTTTCTGAATTTCACTTACCGCTATCGGGTCAATACCTGTAAAGGGCTCATCTAAAAGAATAAAAGAAGGTTCAATTGCCAATGATCTTGCTATTTCTACCCTTCTTCTTTCTCCACCTGACAATTGATATCCATAACTATCTCTTATTTTATTTAAATGAAATTCATCTAAAAGTTCTTCTATCCGGCTTTTCATTTCTTCATCAGTTAAGTCTCTTAATTCTAAAACTGCCTTTATATTGTTATATACACTCATTTTTCTAAAAACAGAAGGTTCCTGTGATAAATATCCTATCCCTTTTTTTGCTCTCTGATACATAGGTTGATGAGTCAAATCTTCCTCATCAAGATGGACATTACCATGGTCTGGCTTAATTAAACCCACAATCATATAAAAAGTAGTGGTTTTACCAGCCCCATTTGGTCCCAATAAGCCTACAATTTCTCCTTTATTTACACGAAGATTAACTTTATTAACAACTCTTCGGTTGTCATATTTTTTTACTAATTCTTTCGCAGTAATTGTCATCTATTTTTTACTCCTCAGAAATTATATTTAGTTGGGCATTACCCTGCATTTCTATCCTGTTACCTCTATCGAATATCTCTATCTGTTCTGCCTGAAATTCATTGCCATTCTGAGTGCCTGATACATTACCCGTTAGTACGGCTCTATCTTCATTTTCATAAATAACTATCTTATCGGCATCAGCTTTGAGGTTCTCGTACTCAATATGAGCCTTCCCTGTTAATTCAATTATATTATTATTTCTATTATAACTAAGCTTGTTACTATTACCTTTAATATCTTCTGCACTTATTTGAACATTTTCATTCATATTTAATCTCTCTTCATTTAGATTATATTTTAGGTGATTACCCTTTAGATTTTTATTTTCCATAGTAATATTAACATTACCGTCAAAATTAATTAACTCTTCTGCCTGTTTATATAAAGCATAATCTCCTGTAATTGTAATTTCATTATAAATCAACTTCACATTATTATTCGCTTCTATTATATTGGTACCTTCTTCACTTTTTTTAAATGTTAACTTATCGGCGGTAAGATTTTTCTGAGCTAAAACATTAATATTAAATAAAAATAATATAATAATAAATGAAATTATTGCAGTCTTTTTTTGAAACAATTTATTCATGGATCTTTACCTCCATTCAACTTTCGCCTTGGCATCCTCATTTCCTATAAATTCTATCTTATTTAAAGAAAGAGGGGCTGAAAATTTTTCAGATGTGATGACAAATCGAGAAGTTTCAAACCTTACTCCACCTTCTCCTTTAATTATATCATTTTTTCTATTCCAAACTATTTGGTTAGTTTGTAAAATCGAATCATCCCTATTTATATTTATATCACCAGTAAAACTAAAAAGTTCCTTATTTTTATTGTAGTTTGCCTTATCTCCCCGACCAGTATAAATTAACTCTTCATTTTCAAAGGCTGTAAACTCGAGGATATCCATTTTATAGATACTTCCATTGTTTTCTCTTGTTAGTTTTTCACTATTAACATTCCATTTGATAGTCTTATCATTATTAAATAATTCCAAGTCAATCTGGGTTAAATATTCTTGCTGATCTTGCTGCTCCCTCTCAACTACAGTTTCTTCATCCTTGTTGATTTCATAATATATAGTTAAGGAAATACCTGCTATCAGGATTATAATCATGAGAAATATAAGTATGAGTTTCCTTTTATTTTTTAAGTACATCTATATTTCCTTCCCTCATTACTAAACGCGCAGTCTTATCTATAGCCCCTTGTGAGCCTAATTTCTCTGCTGCAGAAACTAATTTTATCTTAATATCGGTCATTAAATATGGTTTAGAAAGAATATAATGGGCTTCTTCATATATTTTTTCAGGGGTTACTTCTTCCTGCATTAATTCAGGCACAATCTTTTTTTCTGCTATAATATTAGGCATACTGAAAAATTCCTGATTACTTAAGTATTTAAACATCTTGTATGTTACATCACTGAATTTATAAATAATAACCATCGGAGTATTCAAAATCATCGCTTCTAAAGTAGCAGTACCTGTAGAAACTATTGCAAAATGACTCATCTTTAATAATTTATGGGTATGGTTATTTACTATTTTAACTTTTAAGGGATAATCTATAACATTTTTTTCAATAAAATCATTAAACTTTGGATCTGCAGATGGAATTATAAATACATAATCTTTATTATCTTCTCTTAATTTAACAGCTGTTTTTAACATTATTGGTAAGAGTTTTTCTAATTCTGCTTTTCGGCTACCTGGTAAAAGGGCAATAGGTATCTCATTTTCTTTAAGTTCAAAAGTGTTTTTTAATTCATCCTTTTCAGCTTCAACATTAATTTCATCTAAAAGAGGGTGACCAACAAACTTTGTCTCAGCCTTATTTCTTCTATAGACATCCCGGTCCATAGGAAAATTGGCTGCAACTACTGGATTATACCTTGCTAAAAATTTGGCTCTCCATTCTCCCCACAGCCAAGCTGAAGGTGGAAAATAGTTGACTACAGGTATATCCATCTTATGACCTAATCTAGTCATAAACATATTAAAGCCAGAATAATCCACTAGAAAAAGTACATCTGGATCTCTTTTTTTAGCAATATCCTTCATAACCTTATAATGTTCTTTATGTATTTGGTAGTTTTTAATAACTTCCCAGATCCCAACTGATTCTAATTCAGTAGGATCTATTACTACTTCTACACCCTGTTCTTTTAATTTGGTTGTACCCATACCGAAAAAATTTACATGAGGATTAAGTTCCTGAATTTTTTGCACTACTTCAGCTGCCCTTTCATCCCCGGAAATTTCACCGGCAATTACCATGATTTTACCGGTCATTTTAGACCTCCTCGGTAGTAATAGATATTATAGATAATTCAGCTTGATTAGCTAATTTTTTTACTTTATCCCTGTCAATAACAAAAATCTTGTTACTTTCTAAAACCAGGCCCTTGGCCTGAATGGATTTTAAATTTTTTATAGTATCCACACCTATTGTGGGGATATCAAAGCGAAAATCATGATTTTTTTTACTTACTTTCGCCATAACTACTCCTTCTTTCACCAAATTACCGGCCCGTTTTATAGCTTGATCAGTTCCTTCAATAGCTTCTACAGCTACTACTGCTTTATTATTAGTCAAAACAGTTTGCCCGATATTATAGTTTGCAATCTGTTTAGCTTTTTTGAAAGCATATTTCATTTCCTCTAATAAACTATCATCAGGTTTTATATTATTGAACTGCCCTGCGGAAACTAATAAGTCATCCATAAAAAGATTTTGTTTTAATACCTTGATTCCTTCTTTTTTAAACTCAGCAAGTAACTTCTCTAAAATACTATTATCTTCTCTATTATCAGTGTCATTTATTAACTTTAGAAAACGCTGATCAAATTCCTTTTTTTCGTATAGATGTTTCTTGTTTACTTTACCAATCATTATTATATTTTCTATATTATATTTTTTTAATTTGTTTAACAATGCATTGTACTGTGTAACACTAATATAATCAATTGTATCTGAATAATCTCTTAGTTCTTCCGAATATTCTTCTTTTATGGGAAAGGCGTGAATTTTTACCCCATGTTCTTTTGCCTTTTTAGCCCATAAAATAGGTAGTTTTCCGTAGCCAGCTATCAATCCTATATTATTCAAACCGGATATACTCCTTTCTATTGACAAATGCCCCTTTGTACATTTCTTAAAAATCTTAAAAAGTGTTCTATCTCCTGTACTTCACTTAATTGATTATCCATTTTATTAATGGCGTCTTTTATACTATAATCTGATCTATAAAGAATTTTATAGGCTTTTTTAATCTCTTTACGGACCGAAGGCTTAATTTTGTTGCGCCTTAATCCTATAATATTTATACCTGAAACATGGGCAGGATGACCGTCAACTATTACATAGGGAGGAACATCTTTTAATACATTGGAATGTCCACCGACCATTGCAACTCTTCCTATCCTTATATAATCCTTAATAGTAGTCATACCTGCAATCACGGCGTGATCTTCAATTAAAACCTCTTCCCCTAAAGAAGATGCATTGGTCATAATAATATGATTGGATAGATTACAGTTAGTGGAAATATAACAGTAAGACATAATCATATTATTATTACCTATCTTTGTTTCTCCATTTCCCCGGGAAGAGCCGCTTTCAATCTTCACAAATTCACGGATTATATTATTATCCCCTATAAAAAGATTCTTATCATTTTTATTATCTTCAACAGCAACTCCTAGAGAGGCACCATGGTAAATCTTATTACTTAATCCAATAGTGGTCTCCCCTTTTATCACTACATGAGAACCTATTTTTGTATTATCTCCGATTTCCACATAGGGTCCAATTGTAGAAAAAGGACCTATTTCTACATTTTTCCCAATCTTGGCATTAGGATGAATATATGATCTCTGATATTTATCAGAAATATTTAATACCTTATTATTTTGTTCTCCTGATCTCAATATAGATTTCTCCTTTCAATATTATTTCATTGCAAAAAGCAGTCTGCTTTCAGCAACTAAATCATCACCCACATATGCTTCTCCTTTTACTTTAGCCACCCTTTTCTTAAATTTGAGTACTTCACATTTTAAAGTTATTTGGTCGCCTGGAATGACTGTTTTTCTAAATTTAGCTTTATCAATGCCCGCAAAATAATACATTTCTTTTTCTTCTTTTTCGATGCTTTTTAATAATAGACAGCCGCTCGCTTGAGCCATGGCTTCTATAATTAAAACACCTGGCATGATTGGTTTTTCAGGATAATGACCTTGAAAAAAGTTTTCATTAAAAGTAACATTTTTTACTGCAACTATTTTTTCTTTTGGTTCTATCTCCACTATTTTGTCTACTAAAAGCATGGGATAACGATGGGGAAGAACTTCTAAAATTTCTTCCGGGCTAGACATTTTATTCACCTCTTTTTTTAATCTTATTAATTCATACCTTCCTGTATTAATTGGCTAATCTGATAATTTTCAGAATGTCCTGTTCTTATAGCTATAATTTCACCAATTATTGGACCATTCAAATAAAGATCTCCTACTAAATCTAAAATTTTGTGTCTTACGAATTCATTTTCAAATCTTAATTTATTAACTACTTTATCTTCTTTTAATAATATTACATTATCAAGACTACCACCTAATCCTAAACCTCTTCTTTTTAATTCTTCAATCTCATTTTGAAATCCAAAAGAACGCGCCGGTATTATTTCTTCCCTGAAGCTTTTTGGGGTATATTCAAATTCAAAATACTCTGTTTGCACTACCGGATGGTCAAATTTGATTAAATAATTAATTTTCAATTTATCGGAAGGAAATATTCCTAAGTACTTATTTTTTGATTTGATAAAGTAATTTTCTTTTATCTTAACTATTCTTCTGGTTTCATCCTGCTCTTTTATACCTGCTTTTTCTAATAAATCTAAATAAACTTTTGCACTTCCATCTAAAGCTGGTAGTTCTTTATTGTTTAACTCAATTTTAATATTATCTATATTGTATGCTCTTAAAGCAGCCATAAAGTGTTCTACATTAAAAACACTAATATTTTCTTGACCAAGGTTAGTTGACCTTTCAGTGGAGCTAACATTTGCTATAGTGGCTTCAATACTAGGAGTATTATTAAGATCAGTTCTCTTAAAAATAATACCCGTATTTACAGGAGCAGGTAATAACTTCATATTAACTTTTTTGCCGGTATGAAGCCCAATCCCTTTTATTGAAACCTTTTTATTGATAGTATTCTGCTGCCTGCTTTGTCCAGTCAACTTCTTCATCCTTCCTCTTTTTTATTTATCCGTTTCCTCATTTTGCTTTAATTTTTTTAAAAGTTTACTATATTCTGGTAATCTATTTCTTACAGCCCTCATCCGCATCTCCTTCATTTTATCTTGAGCGGGATTACCGAGATAAAATTTACCTTCCGGTATATCAGAAGTTACAACACTGGCTGCCCCAACTACCACATTATCGCCAATTACGGCATGATCAATTACTCCAACGCGACCGGCTAAGATAACATTATCGCCTATAGTTGTACTGCCTCCTATACCTACATGGGCTATAATTAAACAGTTTTTGCCTATTTCTACATTATGTCCAATCTGGACCTGATTATCAATTTTAGTACCCTTACCTATAATTGTAGAAGATTGCGTAGCCCGGTCAATTGTAACACTCGCCCCTATCTCTACCTCGTCTTCAATAATTACATTTCCTAATTGAGGAATATGATGATGCTGCCCTTTTACAGTAACATAACCATAACCCTCAGAACCTATTGCTGAAGAGGCTTCAATAGTAACATCTTTGCCAATAATAGTGTCTCTCTCTATTACTACATTAGGATGAATGATAGTGTTTGATCCTATTTTTACATTTTTACCAATTGTTACACCGGGACCGATAATTACATTATCATTTATCTCAGTATTCTCACCTATATATGTATTATGATTAATTGATATACCCTTACCTATTTTAACATTATCTTCTATCACAGCTGTAGAAGCTACCCCCGGATTATAGTAAGGAAGGGGATTGAATAATTCAGCTATTTTAGCATAAGTAAGTCTAACATTTTCAACCTCTAGTTTATTTTTTATACTGCTTTCATCATCTTTTCCTACTATCACTATACCTTCTGCTTCTTTTTCTGCTTTTTGTATATTGTTTTTATCTTCTGCAAAAGTAATTTTATCAGCCTTGTTATCTTCAATTGTACTAATACCTGTAAAGATATGGGTCTTGGAAAATAATCCTTTAAATGTACCTTCAATACTCCTTAATATTTCTTTTAAAGTATATTCTTTTTTATTATTCAGATTCATTTTCATCAACCTCAGAATATTTTTCATCTAAAAGCTTGATTACTCGGTCTGTGATATCCTCTCCACCATAATATACTTTGTTTTTATATAGTATTACCTGGTACTCATTATTTTGATTTAATTCATTAATAACCTGATCTATTTCATTATTAAGCTGTTTTTCTATCTCCTGTTTGGCCTGTGCATATTCCATCGAAATTTGATTCTCTTTTTTTTCTAAATCCACATCTTCGGAATTTAAATTTTCATACTTTTTCTCTAATTCTTTACCTCTTTCTTGTAGATTGCTCTGCAGTTCGTCTGCTCGCTGGCTTTCTGCAAGCAGCTGGTTCATATCGATTACCCCAATCTTTTTTTCAGTAGTATAGAAATTAAAATATGCAACTAAGGCAATAATGATTAGAGCTAATATTATAGATATTTTTTTATACATTTAATTTCTCTCCTCAGTAGAATCGATATAGTCTTTTTTGAGACTTTCTAAATCATTTTGCACGATCTCTTGAATCGCGTTTCTCTTTTGAAATAAATCAGAACTTTCTTGATTAAGTACTGCTTTAAATTCACTCATCTGTTTTTTTAAAGCAGCATATCTGTTCTTTTGAAAAAGGGTTAAAACATTTTCAAGTTCGAGCTTTTTTTGTTCAATCTGATTCTCTTTGCCGCGAATAAACTCTTTTTCTAACTTACTTATTTTCTCTTCTTTTTCTTTTTCTAATTCTTCCCGTTTAATACGAAGTGTATAGTAAATTTCATTTAATTTATTGTTGATCTTAATACTTTTTTCTGATTCAATTTCTTCAATTTTATTTCTGTAATTTTCGGCTTCTGCTTCTTTTAAATCCAGGGTTTCTAACTTGAGTCTATAATTTAAGAGTTCATTTCTATTAGCTGCTTGGACCTGCTTTTCAAATTCAGCAAATTCTTCATCATATTTTTTACGTAAATTTTCTAAGGACTGTTCCATCTCATATTCAACTAAAGAAGAATAGTATTCAATTTCTTTCTTAGTTATATTATTGATATATTCTTTATATTCTTGAAAATCTCTATCAAGTTGTTCTCTTTTATGCTCTAAATCATCTTTATATTCTTCAATAAAAAGTAGGTCCTGATTGACACCCACCTTACTTAATATATTTTTATATTCCTGGTCCGCTTTTTGATGAAATTCAAGCCAATCCTCCTGAGCCTGAACCGACTCTATAAATGGACTCAATAAGTTTTGTTTAATATTATTACTATTAATATCAGTTTCAATATTGTACTGTTCCTTATTTAAAGTCATGGAAGGAGATTTGATCTCTTTTACATCAAAGAGAATTATATAAGCAAAAAATCCGGTTATTAAAATCAATACAATAAGTAGCCCACTTATTATTTCTCTCAACATGGATCAAACCTCCCTTTATTGCTTTATTCTTGTCTCTTTTCAATCCGCTGCAAGACAAGTTGAGTTATGTCATAACCACCTTTAATTACATCCTGCTCTTTAACAACAACCTTCATTTCTTTTTCAACTGCTATTTTCCTTATCTTTTTTTCAATATCAACCACTATATTATCAATCAGTTCATTTTCCTTTTTTGATAACTTCTTCTGATATTCATCTATTAACTGTTGATGCTCTTCTTTGGGGGTATCTTCTAGCTTGTTTTCTAATTCCAACTGCATGTCACGGGCTAGATTATTTAAAGTATTTTCTGCTTCTTTTTTAAGAGGATGGCTGTTAAAAAGGGTCTGGATATTTACATAGCCAATCTTATCCTTTAACTTGTTTTCCTCTCCTTCAAAATTCACATACTGGTAGAGGAGTAATAGGCTGCTTACTACTACAACCATCGCTATTATTATAATAATTAGTTTCTTTTTATCTTTCAATATTTATTACTCCTTCCAGGCAATTAAAATGTGTTACCAAGACTAAAGTGGGTCTTACCAATACCGTCTTCATTCCAACCGTAATCCAATCTAATCTGACCGATAGCTGTATTAATTCTAACACCTAGGCCATATCCATAATTAAGGTCGTCAAGAACAATGGTCTCATCCTTATCCCAGGTTTGTCCTCCATCAACAAATATGACACCTGTTAGATTATCCATGAACTGCATCCTATATTCTACCTGAGTTAAGAGAGAATGATCACCTGTAAAGGAATATAGGCTGTAACCTCTCAGTGAATCAGAACCTCCCAGATTATACTTTTCTGAAAGCGGTAGGATACCGGTTGAAGCCCCTCCTTTTAATCTTAATGCCCAGGAGTGATCTTCTTTAAATCCACCATAGTATCTTCTTAAATCAAAATTATATTTAGTGAAGTTAGCGTCACCACCTAAAAGTCCTCCGGCAAATTCAACAGATAGGTTATCATTTCTACCTGAAGTCGGGTTATAGGGGTAATTAGTTGTATCTTTTCGAGCGGAAAATGTAATACTTCTCAACTCTGTACTGCTATCTTCATATTCTGAACTAATGGCATTAATAGTTGTATTTTCGATTTTATATCTAGCGGTACCACGCCAACCTCTATATATATCATGTCCAACTGATATACTACCTCCAATAGATCTTTCTGTATAATCATCTCTATCAGTATATTTATTATAAATATTTAATCCTAAAGAAGTTGGATAACCCATGAAGTAAGGTTCGAAAAAGTTCAGATTATAATAATCATTTCTACCAAACTGATAATTAAATCCTAAAGTTTGGCCGTTACCTCCCAGATTTGATTCATTGACCTTTACAAAACCAAACCAACCATCTCTAGAACTATAACCACCACCGAAGTTAAAGTTACCTGTCTTTTTCTCGGTTAGCTTAAATATTACATTGACTTCATTACTGTCTTCTCCAATTCTTTCTAATTCCGGACTAATATCTGTAAAGTAATTCAACCGATAAATTTTTCGGGATGCTTCTCTGACATCATTAATATTTAACACATCACCTTTTTGTAAGGCTATTTCTCTCATGATGACATAATCTTTAGTCTTTTTATTGCCATCTAATTTGATTTCATTAATATGACCTAAATCTAATACTATATTTAATATCCCTTCCTCAGAAATATTAACATCAGTAATGTTAACTACCAGGTAACCGTTATCCTGATAATTAGTAATTACATTCTTTAAACCAGAATTCAACTTATTTACATTTAGAATACTGCCTTCTCTTACACCAAGCCAGTCAATAATCTGTGCCTTATCATATACTTCTAATCCTTCGATATTGATCTCTTGAATCTTGGGGTTTTCTACCACATTAAATATAACTTTGAGACCACCTTCAAAATTTTGGAAATTAACTTTGACATCTTGAAAATATCCCAAATCATAAATTGACTGCATATCACTTTTTATTTGTTCACTATTAAATGAATCGCCAACTTTAGTTTCTACCTCTGATAAAATTTCACTTCTCATTATATTTTCATTACCCTGTATTTCTATAGCTGTGATTGACTGATCCTGCGACTGTGCAGATATGACTGTAGAAGCCATAACTGTAATTATTAATACAGATAATACTAATAAGATAAATCTCTTTTTCATTATTTTCCTCCTTCATTTAAAATTCGATTGTTGTTTCTAGTAAAAATCTATAATCATCTTCCCCGTACCAGCCACCTTCTAAGTTAAGATATTTATTAATATCATATTCGAAAGTTAACTCACTATCCCTTATTTCCGGGGAGAATGTTCCGGTATACTGTAGATATAGTTTATCTGTTAAATCTTTGCCTAAATAAACTGTAACTTCTTGTTCACCAGCTAATGAATAGGTGTCTATTTCAAAGCGGTCCAGAGCAAAAATATTTGCCAGACTTCTTTCCACTCTTTGCACAAAGTTTAATTGGACCTGTTCACCCACGTATCTAAATAATTCTGATTCAACTAGTGAACCGGGTTCAAAATCGTCTTCTGAAGTAAAACCTCTTAATCCGCCTCTTCTAGTTAGAAGGGCAATAATCTTATCCTGAGGAAGTTCAGGTTGAGATCCAAAACTGATATTCAAGTTATCAGCCGGACCGTCTACATAGATAAATACCCTTGTTCCGCCTGCTATTGTACTACCAACTAAATGAATTACGGGAATATTATCACTATATTTTTCAAAAGTAGCTGTCACATTATCAACAATAAATTTATTATTATAGTAATCAAGTGCACCTTGATTACTTGATAATCTCCCAATAAACGTTAGTTCCTCATTTTGATAGTTTAGCTGTAAGCTACCCCCTTCCACCTGAATATCAATATTCTCACTCCGGAAATAGACATTTTCTCCCGGAATCAAGTTTAATTTCAAATCAGGAGTAAATAATGGTTCGGTAGTCTCTTCCGATTGGGAAGTAGGCCAGTTTAATTCACTGTCTACTACAAAATCAAATACCCTTAAATCGCCAAATATTAAAGGAGAACTGAATTCATTTAAAATTCTTATATCTGGATTATAATATCCATTAAAAGAACCCCTGTTAAATTGGAAGTTCTCTCCCTGTAACCTTACTTCCCAGAAATTTTCCTGATTTAAGTAGTTAATGTTACCAGTTAAATTAAAGTTGCCTTGCCCAAACTTACCTTGAATATCATTTAAAGTGATCTTTCTTTCATCAAAGGATAAATTACCATTTATATTAGTTATATCAGCAATTCCCTCCACGGCAAGCCTAGATAAATCTACACCTACATTTCCACTTAATTGTGGGTTTTGCATTTCGCCTCTTAAGGTAACTTCTCCATCTATTGCCCCTTTAAGTGTGCTAATGCTCCCATCAATGTTAGCTATCTGATTTAATTTATAATTGTTAATCTCTATTTCAATTTCGGGTATAAATCTTTCTGTAATTCTAAGATTTCCTTCAGCCGTGATATTTTGGTCATCTGTTTGGTTTAATATCTGTTTAAAAGTAAATCTCCCAGAACTATTATAACTTAAATTCCCATTAATATCATTGATCTTGATATTTAAAACTTCTAAGTCTGTTAAATTGGTATCTAGATCAATTACAAATTCTTCTCTATTACCTTTAACCGTCCCTTTAAAATTCAAATTACCATCGAAATCCAGATCAGTATTTATAAGATCGGCAGATTTAATTAGATCAAGAGGCACCTTATCTCCGGTTAGATTTAAATCTATCTTGTTAGATATCTTACCCTTAATTTCAATAATATCAACAAAATTGTTGATTACTGAAAGATCTAATACAAAAGTGGGCTCGGTTAAATTACCGGTCAGATTAACTGACCCGCTAAAAGGATAGTTAATACTATACGGACTACTATAGTCCATAAAGTTTATTATCTCTCTGGTATTACCACGGTCTGTACTTATTTCAATATCTACCGTCTGCTTTCCATTTTCTGTTATGTCATTAATACTCCCTGTTAAGATATAATTTGAAGATCTCCTTTTTAATTTTACATCTTTAAATTTAATTGTATCATTATTATAGGTAACTTGACCAGTGAATTCTTCCGCTAAGAACCTATTATATCTAAAATTATTAGATATAAAATTAAATGATACCTGCGGATTATTGATACCACCGGTAATTTTACCTTCAATATCGAAAATACCGGAAGCTTCTTCTATTAACTGCAGTTCCTCTAAGGCAAAGTTGTCGGCAGCAAAATTGAAATCAATATTATTATCCTGATAAGTTCCTTTTAGTTGAATATTTAAGTCATCTTTTCTAATTACACCTTTAACTAATTCTAAGCGGTTTTTTTCTAAACTGCCGGTTACAGTAGCCTCAACATGTTCAAATTTATATGTTTTACCATCATAGTTAACTTCTGTATTACTGGAAATAAAATATCCGGCCGCTTCAATATTAGATAACTTACCAGAAATATCAATACTTGGCTCAAGGTCACCTTTGACCGGGAGTTCAAATTCAAAGTACTGGGCCGCTTTTTTATAATTAATTTCTTCAGCTTCTAAAGAAAAATCGACAATTGCCTGGGATAATTTATACTCTTTTCCTATACTTAACGTACCCTGACCATTGAAATTAATCTCATCGAAAACAAAGTTTACATTCTCTATTGTTAACTTTCGCGATGAATATGCGAAATCTAAAGTTACATCATCTACTTTATAATTTTGATAAGCTAATTCACTACTTTTAATTTCACCCTTGATTAAAGGTTCATCGATCTTACCTTTGATTGTAGTGCTAATATCAACTTTATTTTCTTCCTTGATTTGTAGGTCAAAGTAGTGATTAAGAGAGGCAACACCAATACCTTCCCCCCTGAGCTTAGCGTAAATGTCCTGATTGTTTAAATTAAATTGGCCAAGTAGATTTAACCTATCACCGTTAACAAATAAATTACCTTTTTCTAGAAACAATTTGTTGTTTTCATATAAAAGGTTACCACTTAGTAAGCGTATACCATTTTCTCTTAGAATATTTTCTCTATTTGGTTCAAAATCAAAATCAGCTTTCACTATATTATCTTCTATCCGACCACTACCAGTAGTGGAAAGATCAAAATCAAGCTTACCAGCTAGATATTCTGTTAAATTATATTGATTAACAAATTCTTGTATAAACTCCTGGTTCAGATAAGTCGCCAGCCTTACATTATTTCCATTAAGATCTAACTTATAATTTTTCTTACTAAAATCATAGAGGCCTTTACCTTCTAATACTGCCTCATTGATTGTCTTTAAATACAGGTTATCTAAATATAAAGTATTATCTAGATAACGGACTTTAGCTGAAATATCTACAAATTCCTGGTCTTTAATCAGTAAATTATTTAATTTAAGGTTGGAAATTAGATTAACATTATCTAAGTTACCATCAATATTAACATTAAAACTACCTTCGGTTGCAAAGTCAAAGGGTAAATCAGCTTGGACAAATCTGTTAAGATAATCACTATCTATTTGAAAATTTTTGCTGCTTAATTTGCCGGAATAATTATTGTCAGCTAAATTATATAAACCCTTAAAATTATAATTTACATCATTAAAGTTGAAATTTAAGGATTCGACCAATAATTCGTTTTGATTTGAACTTAAGTGAAAAGACCCGGCTGAAATTGCAACCTTTTCCTGATAGGAACTGTCTTTTAATTTAAAATCAAAAACCGTATCGGCTAATTTAATATTGGCTTGATAATCTTCAATATTTTCATTTGTCCCATTAATGTGAAAATCAATTTGGGCTTTACCTTCTAAAATATTGAGCTGGTATTGAGCAAACTGTTCACCTAAGTTATCTTTCAGTAAATTATTAAATTCACTCAACTTTAAATTATCATTTTTTAAATATAAATCCCAGCTTTCATTATTAAGTTCAGCTGAGATTCTAAAATCGGTTGTAGTATAATTTTGAAGTTGGTATTTGTCTAAAACAAGTCCACTGGTTTGTAAACCTTTTTTAATATCCAGTTTTATATTATTTTGCTCACTGTTTATCTTAATCTCCGTATCTAAAGAACCTAATCGGTATTCTGTATTGGACTGTTTAATTAAAATATCTCCTTCTTTGATATTTATATATAATTCATCAGTCTGGTTAAAAATAGATTCTTTAATATCTTTAAAAGAAGACTGATTTTCCTCTCTGTCCTCTGAAATAATATATCTTATTTCCGGACTTTCTAAATTTATATATTTAATAATTTCCGGCACATTTTCTTGATTTTGAAAGTAATCAAAAATGGAATATCCCAGGTTTACCCTAGGCACATTTAGGATAAAATTATCACCAACTAAATTGAGCTCCTCAATAGTTAGCTCGTTAAGAGGCCATAATTTAGCTGATGAATATTTAATTTCATACCCGGTTGATTGTTCAATATAGCTTACAATTGCATTATGAGGATCTAATTCAATATCTTTATAGAAAAAATATCCCGCAGCTAGAATCAAGATTATTAAAGTTATTATTAAAATATTTCTGTAATCCATATTTATCCTCCAGCTTTCTATAAAAAATTTAAAGCCGTTTTATTATCTTAATTATTCTTTTTTATCTTCCGGGATATTTTTCTCTTCATTCTTCTCTGGGATCTTTTTCACCTCAAAATCAAGGGTTAAATTTCCTTCCAGAACATAATCTGTATAAACCTGTTCTTTTATTTCTGGTTTTTCTTCGGGCTTTTCCGGAGGCTGAGGACTTACGCTTTCCTCAGACTCTTCTTCTTCTGTATCTTGTTCTTCTTGCTCTTCTTCCCCAGCAGGCTGCTCATTACTAATTTCCCGGCGGGAAATCAGGGAAGGATAAACCTGTAATGTTAACTCATTATTCATGGGTGCTTCAAGATAATCTTTGATCATTTCATCAAAGCTTTTATATCCTTCGATTACAGTATGGTTTAAATCATTACCATTATCTTCCTGCGGATCTCGCCTGTTTAGAAGACCTCCAAAGCCTCCACTGATTGCCAGGGTTGCCATACCGGTATTAATATCTTCCGGTATCTTAATTGAAAGCTCTCGGCTAATAGAATCCGCTCGATATGGTCTTAAAACTACTTTTACATCTAATTCGCTACCCGGATATACTTCTTTATTTAGTACTTCTGCTTCCTGTATTAAGGCTATATCATGGTCTTTGCTAATTTCTACATCTACCTTCATATCGAATATATTTATTTCTTTAAAAGGATTTCTGGTAATCATATCCAGCATCCTAAAGTAATCATTTAAAGTAGTAACTGCAATATCATTGTTACTGTAATACATGTTTTCCTTGACGATCTTTCCATCTGGTAAATTGGAACCCATGATAGTTATCTTAATATTAGAAGTTCCATAACCTATTCTATCTAAAGTACTATCAATTGATTGTAAAATTATGCTGCTGCCCAGCTCATCAAGCATCTTTTCATCATTAATAATCTGGGTCCTAACTTCTTTTGTCTGATTTAAATTTTTGTCTTCCACTTTCACAGTTAAAGGTATTATATTGGGAAATTTGTTTAATCTCCCGAAAATACCGGCATTCCGATCGTCTTCTATAACACCAATAAGTTCATCTAGTGGGCTTCCCACCTTAAAGGGCTGAGTCCGACTGGGAATGATAGCATCAATATA
>DATGCJ010000259.1:0-2901 GCA_035312025.1 Halanaerobiales bacterium
AACAAATACTGGTAATATAGCTGATTATATTAATCTTGAATTAGATATAAATCAAGACTGGAATTATAATATTTATCTTGACCTTAATAATAATAAAATTGTTGATGAAGAAGATAGTTTTCTTATAGACAATAATGGGGATAGTTATTTTGACACTGGATTAATTGAGCCTGGAGATAAGGTTCATATTCTTATACAAGTCACTCCGGATCAAAGTTTATTAAATGGTTTGAAGCAAGATATCAATGTAAATGTTTTTTCATCTATCAATTCAGAGATCAAGGATGAGGCAACTAATGTGGTCTCAATTAATAATAATGTTCCATATATTGAGATAAGACAATCACCTGAAACTGTATATGGTGGACAAAGTTATAAATATACTATATTTTATAAAAACCAGGGAGAAAATACATTAACTAATGTTGTAATAGAAAACATTTTACCCCCTGAACTAGTCTATATTAGCTCTGAAGGTAATGGAAATTTTATTTCAGATGGTACAACTAAAAAAATTAACTGGACAGTGGATGAATTATTAGCTGGAGAAAGTGGTAGCTTTGAAGTTACAGTAAATGCTGTTAACAAGAATAATGTAATATACACAGTAATAAACGAAGCAACTCTGTATTCAGATCAAACTGAAATAATCTCTGACAAGACAACCACAGAGATAGTTCCTGTGACACCAAATAAACTAACTATTGATGTTAATCCTAAAATAATTAAAGGTGATGGTGAATCAACAGCACTATTTACTGTGAATGTATTTGATATACTTGGCAGAAAAGTTCCAGATGGAACTAAGGTTACATTTGAAACTGAAGCAGGAATATTTTTAGAAAGTGGCAATAAATATTATATTGGATATACAGAAGATGGGGCTGTAACAGCAGAGTTATTAAGTCCTGTTTTATATGGAGATGAAGAAATAAACAATCTTGTTACTGTAACAGCTAGTGATAAAGAAGGTAATGAAGTTTCAGAATCTGTTATTATTACCTTCATTCCTGGTGGAATAGCCGGCGAGATAATTAATGAAAAATATGAATTTCCTGAAAGTGGAGTTAAAGTATCACTTATGGATAAGGACGGTACTTATCTAATCGATGTAGCTAATAATCCTACTTATACCAATTCAGATGGTCGGTACTTTTTAACAGCTCCTGAGGTTAATGAATATCTAGTTATCTTTGACATTCCGGAAGTAGGAGAGGTAAAAGAACTTGTAAATGTGACTGAACTAGAAGGTGCAGTTTTTTATCCTTCTGAATTACTTTCTGGCGGAGTAAGATTTGGTCAGAATCAGAATATATTACTTTTACAGAATATAAGACCGCTTGAAAACTTAAAAGTTTCCCTATATGATATATCTGATTCTTATTTAGAAGAACCATTAAAAACAACTTACACTGATCAAAATGGCAACTATATTTTCAGTGATCTAAATATTGAAAGTTTTCCTAAAAGATATATAATAACAGCAGAGAAAGAGATAAATGGAATAAGCTATAAAAGCAGAGAAACTATAACCTTTACAAGCCGGGGACAGTTTAGGATCAATAAGATATTAAATATTTTTTCTACCGGTAAAGTATTGGATGAAAAAACTCAAGAACCGATCGAATCTGCGGAGGTTACCCTCGTTTACGCTGAAGGAAATAATGTTGGTGAAACTGTAGAACTTCCTAATCAAGGTAATCCGATATATACCAATTCACAAGGTGAATATATTATATTTCCACCTGCAGGAAGTTATAAAATAAGAGTTTCTGCAGGAGGATATATAGAATATCAGTCTGATAAGATTGTTACTTCAGGAGAACCTATAACCAATATTATAAATCTTAGTTCTGAAACTATCGGAGGTATTAACTTAAGTAAAATTGCAGATAAGAATGAGGTAAGGCCAAATGAGAAGATAAACTATCAGATTAGTTTTGAAAATACTAAACAGGTAACGATTGAAAATTTAATATTAAAGGATGAACTTCCTTATAATATTACGATAGAACCAGACAACTTACCGTCGGGATTAGTATATGATTCTGACAACCATAGATTGAGTTTTGAGATAGGAGATTTAGAAAGTGGTCAAGGCCAAGAATTTAATTTTACAGCTACAGTAAAAGAAGAAACAGCAGATGGAACGAAGCTAAATAATAGGGTATATGTTGAAGACAAAGTAAGTCATTCAGTATATGCTCTTGCTAACGCGGAAAGTAGTGTTATAAGAAAAGCAGAGATTTCCATCTCTCACTTTGCAGATGAAGCTTCTTATAAAGTAGGAGAAATAGTAAATTACACTATAAAAATCAACAATGAACCAGACCAAGAATTTCAATATACCATTTATGATTTGATAATTTCCGGTGTGTTGCCTCCAGGGTTTAAATATATTGAAAATAGCAGTGTAATAAATGGTGAAAAAGTGGATGATCCCTCAATTATGGATAATACATTGAGCTGGAATCATACAAGTTTAAGTTCTGGAGATGAACTTGAAATAAAATATAAGGCAAAAATAACGCCTGCAGGTAAAGCTAAGCAAGCGGAGAGCAAGGCCTATCTAGAAGCCAAAACCAGTCAGGCAACAGAGTTTACGGAAGGTCCTGCTATAAGTATAGTAAATGTACTAGGTCCTATGTTTACCGAAAAAGCAGGTATATTTGGTAGGATTTTTATCGATTCAAATCAGGATGGTCTACAGACAGAAGGAGAAAAAGTAATAGAAAAAGCAAAAATAATATTGAATAATGGTACAATTATTACTACTGATCAGAATGGTGATTATTCCCACAACCTATCTCCGGGTACATATCTGATGGCTATTGCACCTGAATCTCTCTATCGAATTAATCGACATTTAGATAAAAAAGGACTTGAGATAATTGATAAATT
>DATGCJ010000260.1:0-12276 GCA_035312025.1 Halanaerobiales bacterium
TCAGCTGCCGGTGGTTATGGTATAATAGCGGCTGCCAAGGATAAAGATATAAAATGTATTATCGGTCAATGTCCGGGTCTTGATAATAATGCTGATAATAATGATGTTTTCAAAAGAGAAGGGATCGGATTTTTTATAAAACTATTTATACATGCCCAAAGAGATAAAGGACGTTCTAGATTTAAACTTTCTTCTCATACTATTCCACTTGTTGGTAAGCCGCACACTACCGCCATGCACACAGTCCCAGGAGCTTTTCAAGGTTATAGTGAACTAGCTACAGATAATTTCAAAAATGAAGTTTGTGCACGTTTGATTCTGATGCGTCATCTTAATCCAATTGATTATGCTGACAAGATGGACTGCCCTGCCCTATTTCAAATTTGCGAAAATGACCAGTTTGTTTCAGCTCAATCCTATGTAAAAACTGAAGAAATATTAGGTAAAAAAGCCAAGTTCATAAAGTATCCGATTGGACATTTTGATATTTATAAGGGTGAAAATTTTGAAAAAGCAGTTAATAAACAGATTGAATTTTTAAAAGAGAACTTTAATTAATTTGTATTTTTATTTAACTGAGATGAAAAGAGGTGAGAATAATGGTTGATTTTATTATAAGAGAAATTATAAATCAACCAAGAGATATAGTTATCAAAGCCTTTTTGAATCCGGCCAATATGATATTTTGGACTAAAGATTTGGAAAAATTTGAAGTTATCGCCGGGAAACCGGGCGAAATAGGTTCTATAGCTTATTTGCATTATCGGCAAAATAATAAGAGGTATAAAATGAGAGATGAACTAATTGAATGTAATCCTGGTTTTCGATATTTATCTAGAGTTACAGGAGATACAATAACTGCTACTGTTGAAACTTATTTAAAAGATGTTGGTAATGATACTGAGCTAACAATACATTGGACAGGCAGTGGTAATAGTTTTTTATTGAAAATCATATTGCCATTGTCTAAGAGAAAAATGATTCATCAGGCTAAAAATAAATTAAAAACTTTTAAAGATTTAGTAGAGAAAAGAGGAGTTCATTTTAATATATTCGTACATAAAATAAGCAAATACACATTATAGAAAAATTATCACTCAAATTTAAATAATTCTTCCACAGTTACATTTAAAACTGCAGCTATATCCATGGCGAGTTTCAAAGATGGATTATACTTCCCCTGTTCTAGATGAACAATAGTTTCCCTCCTTACATCGACCAAATCAGCCAATTCTTTTTGAGTTAAATCTATCTTTGCTCTGTGTTCTTTTATTTTGGTTTTTAATTCTGGCATGATTAGAATCAACCCCTATCATAGATGTGAAATGATATTGTAAAGACTAATATATGTTGAACAAAATTAATTATCAAACCATAAATAAAAAGATCGGGATTAGAAGCAAGACTGCCTATCACAATTGTTAAAATGAAGATTATCAATGTAGTAATAAAAGTGTTTTTTGCTGCTTTATTAATATTTTCTTCTAACCTTTCATCTGATTTTATATTAGCAAAACCAAAGAATCCAAAAAATCCAAAGAAACCATATAAACTGGGATTGGATGTAAATAATCCCAACAAGCCCACTATTCCCATCAAACCTAGATACTTAATCCAATTTGTTTTCATTATTATCCTCCTCAAGTTATAAATATATAACTTTATGTTATAAATATATAACATTATCAATTAAATGTCAATAAAAATGAAGTGAATTAATAAATTTTTAATATTTAATTTTTAAATATTATTATAAAGGAGTATTTTTATTATGAAAAATTGGAAAACCTATATACTATCAATATTTTGGGTCCCTTTATTATTAATGCAGATTGTTTTAGTTATCTTTATGGGGAAAGTAAATGAAGCAGGCCTAATTTGGTTATTTTATTTAGGTTGGTTAATATGGATAATATCAATTATCTTAGGCTGGCTACCTATATACACACTTAAAAAAAGAGGGGCAGTTCCAGCTGGTAAAAGTTATGTCCATACCAAAAAGTTAGTGACTTCTGGGATTTATTCTATTGTTCGACATCCTCAGTATACTGCTGGGATGCTCTTGAGTCTTGCATTATTATTAATATCACAGGATCTTTGGGTCATAATAATTGGAATTAAAGTAATAGTTTTATTATACATAGATATTTATCTAACAGATAAGTGGGAAATTAATAAATTCGGTCAAGAATATAAAAAGTATATGAAAGAAGTTCCGCGAGTCAATTTTATCTTAGGTTTAATTAGATTATATAAGCAAAGAAGGTGAGAAAGATGAGGATTAATATAATACCAAGATCTAAATATGGTAAATGGGCTATTTATGCAATACTGGCTTTTTTCTTCTTTTGGGCCCTGTTTTATCTTTTGGTTGAGATGGGTGAGAGAGGTGGAGCCACTTTTTTTAGTAACTTTAAACTAACAATACCTTTTCTAGCAGCGGCAATTTCAGGAATTGCGGCACTAGTTATGGGCTTATTAAGTATATTTAAAAGTAAGGACCACTGTATTTTAGTATATATTTCAATAATAATTGGTCTTTTTGTATTAATCTTTATTATGGGAGAGATAATTTATCCACATTAGGTTATGAATAATAAGAAGAATAAGAGTTAAAGGGCTGGCTCATGAGATTAATATGAGATAAAAATTTGTATAATTAAATTAGCAATAATTATACTTATATAATCGAGGAATTTATTCAGATATAAAAAAATGTAGGGGTTGATTAAAGTGCCAAGGGTAGTTCATTTTGATATTAAAACTGAAGAACCAGAAAAATTAAAAAAATTTTATGAAAAAGTCTTTAATTGGAAGTTTGATAAATGGAATGATCCAAGTGGACAGATGGAATATTATTTAGTAAATACCGGGGAAGAGGAGCCAGGAATCGATGGCGGTCTTGCTAAAAGAGAAGGTCCCGATGATCAGATAGATATCACGATTGGAGTAAAAGATATTGAGCGTTATGCAAAATTGATAGAAGAAAATGGCGGTAAAATATTAAGCCCTAAAATGTCAATTTCAGGGGTTGGTTATTTAATGAACTTTGAAGATCCCCAGGAGAATAAGTATTCAATAATGGAAGATGATCCAGAGGTAAAATAATAAATTGGGTGGGTATGAGATGAATGGTTTTGAGATTATTGAAACAAATGAAGAAAATGTAATGAAATTGGGTCTTTGTGGTTATAAAAATATAAAGAGAGAGGGCTTTCCTGAAAAGATTGAGTGGTTGAAAAAACAAAAAGATCTGGGTTTGACAATAAAAAGTTTATATTCAAAAGAAAATAAAACTCAAGGGATGATTGAATATATACCAGGGCAGTATTGCTGGCGGCCAGTAAAAGCGAAAGACTATATGTTTATTCACTGTCTATTTGTTGGTTTTAAGAAGGAATATAAAAATAAGGGTTATGGTTCTCTAATGATTAAAGAATGTATTAAAGACAGTAAAAAACAAAATTTTAAAGGGATTGCAGTTGTAACTAGAAAAGGATCTTTTATGTCAGGCAAAGAGATATTTATTAAAAATAATTTTAAAGTAGTTGATAATGCTCCTCCTGATTTTGAATTACTTGTTTATAAGTTTAAAGAAGATACTTTAGATCCTAAATTTAATAATAATTGGTCAGAAAAACAAAAAGAGTATGGGAATGGATTAGTAATTATCAGGGCGAATCAATGTCCATATACTGTTAAAAATGTAAATGAAATTGTTAAAACGGCTAAACAAGAATATAAAATTAATGCAAAAGTTATTGATTTAAAGAACTATCAAGAAGCTCAAAATAGCCCCTGCCCCTTTGGAACTTTTTGTATCTTATTTAAAGGTAAGGCTATTGCAAATCATCCTATTAGTAAAAGAAGATTTATGAATATTATGTCTAAAGAAGTGGTTTAAATGATTACAGAATTACATAATAAAGATATTAACATTAATAAATTAGTAGCGCAAGTTAACGAAGATGAAAGTCTTATTTTAGAATTATTAGATAATCTTAATTCAAAAGAGGAGACTATTCGTTATAATAGTTATCAAATAATAAAAGGAATAAGTTTAAAATACCCTGAAAAACTTTATTCTTATAGGGATGAATTTGGAAAAAAGTTATATATTGACAATGCTTATCAGATGTTAATAGGAATAATTATATTGGCTCACCTTTGTGTAGTAGATAAAGATCATAAGTTTGAGCAAATTTTTAATAAATACTGTAGTCTATTAAACGATAGAAGGATAACTGTTTCTTTATATGTTTTAAGTAATCTTGGCCGTATTGCCAAAGTGAAACCTAATTTACAAGAAAAAATTACTATTATATTATTGGACAGCAAAAATACCCACCATAAACACAAAGGATTAATAGCAGGTGCTGCTATCGAATCTTTTGAAAAATATTATATTGAAATTGAAGATAAAGAAAAGGTATTAGAGTTTGTCAAAGAGCAGATTGTTTGTGATAGTCCTAAAACAAGAAAGTCTGCAGTAGAATTTTTAACAAAATGGGATAATAAATAGTCGATTTGAATAGGATATTGAAAGGAGGCTTTTTATAAATGGAAGAAAGGCATCCTGAAATGATATTTTGTCAAAGATGTGCAATGCCATTAGTTAATTAAGATGATTATGGAACTAATAAAGATGGAAGTAAAAATATAGAATATTGTAAGTAATGTTATCAAAATGGTCACTTTACTGAACCTCAAATTAAAATGGGAAAAATGATTGAAAAGACTATAGGAATAATGAAGGAAATGCAGATTTCAGAAGAGCAAATTGAAAAAACCAAGCATTTCATCCCGGGGCTGAAAAGATGGAGGCGATAGAAATGGATAGAATAGAAAAAATTCTAATTTCTAAGATCAAGCCTAAGGAAAAAAGCCAAAAAATTGTAGATATGGTTATTGAAGAAAAAATAAGAACTGAAGATTTCATAAGTTATTTTATTATGACTTCGGATGTGAAAAAAGGCACCTGTGCAGATGCCATGAAGCATATTGCTAAATTACGCCCTGAAATCCTTTATCCTTATATTGATCTTTTAATTGAATACATTAATTATAATGCACCACGTGTAAAATGGGGTATTCAAGAGGCAATTGGTAATCTGGCTGAGAGATATCCAGATGAAGTAGCTAAGGCTATACCAGGGCTTTTAAAAAATACTGAAGAAACAAATAAAAACACTACTGTAGTTAGATGGTGTGCAGCTTATGGATTGGCAGAAATTCTTATTAATAACAAACAAATTCAAAAAGATCTCTTACCAAAGATAAAAGAAATTGTAAGTACAGAAAAAAATAATGGGGTAAAAAATGTTTATCTAAAGGCTTTAAGAAGATTAGAAAGAATTAATTAAAACTCATTGTGGAAATCTTTATTCTTATTTAACAGTTTTTTAATATTATCAAGGAGGGATATATTTGAGGAAAAATATTTTTTGGATATTTGGTATTTTGCAGTCAGTTTCTTTATCTGTATTAATCTATATAGTATTAAATTCTTTGGATTTGATTTATAAAGGACCGCTAGTGGGAAAGGACAGTATTTTTGTTTTGAGTGCAGCCTTTCCTACTTTTTTATTGATTGTAGAATATATTATCTATACGAAGGAATAGTATAATTTATAGCGAATTCAACAGATATAGAAGAACTAATTATAGAGGATGTCAATTAAAATGGCTAAAACAGTTTATTATTTCAGCGGAACCGGAAATTCATTGGCTGTAGCTAAAGATACAGCCAATTTAACTATGGCTAAATTACTTTCTATTCCTTCCCTAATAGATAAAGAGGAAATAGAGGTTGATTCTGAAATTATAGGTATAGTATTTCCCGTATACCATCAAAACTTGCCTAATATAGTTAGAAAGTTCATTCTAAAATTAACAAATCTCAAGGATAAGTATATCTTTGCAATCTGTACCTATGGAGATAGTCCCGCTATAACTTTAAATTATTTACAAGAGCTTCTCAAAGAGAAAGAGGGGAAATTGGGGGCAGGATTTTCAATTAAGATGCCCTATAATTATATCAATCCCTCTTTAAATATATTCAATTTTTTTAATACCTTTACTTTAAGAAATCAGAACGAGTAAACCATGAACAAAATGTTCGATCAATGGAAAGATAGATCAAAATATATAGCTGATATTATTAACAATAAAAAAGAAACTGAGATAGAAACAGAGGCTGTTTTAATTGAAAAGTTAGTTGATCTTTTTAACTTACGGAATACTTTACAAAAGTGTATTTGGCTTAAAGTAGTCGGGTATAATGAGTATAAATGTTTAACCTTTAATGAAGCTATTAAATTTTTGGATTATGGCTTTGAAGTAGATGATAGTTGTAACGTTTGTGAAATATGTGCAAAGATATGTCCGGTTAATAACATCGCAATAAAAAAGGGGAAACCAGACTGGCAGCACAACTGTGAACAGTGCTTTGCCTGCCTGCAGTGGTGTCCACAACATGCAATTCAGTTTAAAGAGGGGACCAAAAATAAGGAAAGGTATCATCACCCTGAGATTACTCTATCTGAAATTATTGATAATAAATATAGCAAAGGAGCAGATTAATGGAAATAAATATTAAAGAAGTAAAGGAAGAATATAAAGAATCAGCCCTTAATCTTGTTTTGGATTCATATCAAAACTTAAAAAAAGAAATATCTTTTTTACCTACAAAATCAACTTACAAACAGAAGTTCAAAGATAAAATAGAGCATCTATTTGAAAAAGGCCTAGGAGTTATAGCCTTACAAGAAGATAAATTAATAGGTTTTTTAATAGGATATGAGGTAGATGAATTATTTGGAAAGGATAAAGGAGTATATGTTCCTTTATACGCTCATGCTGCTGTGAATAATAAAAAGAGAGTTTATCAAAAGATGTATACCAGGGCAGCTGAACTCTGGATAAATAGAAGTTGTGTCATCCACGCCCTAACTATCTTTACTTGTGATAAGGATGTGATTCACGCTTTCTATTGGTTGGGATTTGGATTAAGGTGTATTGATGCTATCCAAAAAGTTGATTTAATTGAAAAAAGCAGTCATAATAAGGTGAAGATTATAAAGGCAGAATTAAAAGAGATAGAATTAATGGAGGAGTTATATAAAAAAGACAATTTATACTATGGAAGTTCCCCTCTTTTTATGCCGGTTAATCAAAAAAGCAATATAGATAAATTAAGGAAGTGGTTAAACAAAGACAATCATCATCTATGGATGGCGTTAATAGAAGATAGAGTAGTGGGTTATATAAGAATTGAACCTACAGGAGAAACAGTGATATCTACATATTCTAAAATGATGAATATAACAGGTGCATTTGTAGAGGAAAAATATAGAGATAAAAGAATAGGCAAATTCCTTTTAGATGAAGTTTTAATATACTTAAAAAAGAATAATTACATGCTTTGTGGGGTTGATTTTGAATCTTTTAACATACTAGGGAGTAATTTTTGGAACAAGTATTTTAAGCCTTATACTTATAGTGTTGTAAGACATATAGAAAAATAATTTAAAAATTAATAACTAAAGAAGGTAAAGAAATAGTTTTGAACAATATTAATAGTAGAAAGATAATTTTTTAAAATAATTATTATAAACTCAAATATCACTTCTTGAAAGGAGGAAGTGACTTAATGCCAAATTCCTACATATGCGACAAGGATATTTTTAAACATATTTATAAGTTAGAAAAACGTAGGACAGGACGAAGAAAATATAATTCTTATTTTTCTGATATAAAATTAGAACAAAAAAATGATAATAATATAAAAAAAGCTCGTCAATACATAGAAAAAATTTTGAGTAATAAGTTGAGAAGTGGAGATGTAGTATGTAAGTGGGATATCAATCACTTCGTTTTAATTCTCAATAATGTCGATGATTATGGTGCAAGCCGAGCTGTAGAAAGAATAAAAAATCATTTTTTTGAAAACATCCAGGAGAATAACATCAATTTGGAAATCAAATATTTACCAATAGAATAATTGCAAAAAGTTATTGCTAAAAGTCATCAGTCCTGATATAATAATTACAAATAATGAATATATATTCACCCAAACAGAGAAGGGCTACTTAATCTGAAAGGATTAAGACGCAAAGTTTTAACCTACGACTTTTAGTAAGTTATGGTTGTTAAACTACCTAAGGTGGTTGAATCTTACCTGTCTCTGATTAAAAATTAGGACAGGTTTTTATTTTGCCTTCTTTTCAGGGGTAAACTTATCGTGAGATAAGGACACAAAGCCAAGGGTCTTATAAAATTAAGACAGCCGGCTGCAAGAGGAGGAAATTATATGAATAAAAAATTGGTAGTTGTTATCTTAACAGTATTATTACTGTTGAGCTTAAATGTAAAAGCCTCAGAGAAAATTGTTAGTAAAACTGTAAAGGTTATAGCTTATATACCTGTTTTTCAAGAAATGGAAGTAGTAAAACCGATCTATATTAAAAATATTAACGATGAAGTTAAAGATGAAAGTTTAAGTGAGCCGGTGATTATCAGGCAGGCCGGAAAGATAAGAGTGAAAAGTAACAGTTCTTGGAGTCTGGAACTAACAAATGTTACTCTCCCGGAAAATTGTGAGATAAAGATTAAAGAAAGTGAGAGCTCTGTGTGGAAGGATGTATCAAGGGGAGTGACAAATATTTCCGGTGAAAATGGTGATCACCTGCTTAGTTTTGATCTTAAATTAGTTCCAAATGGAAATGATAATTTAAGCTCAGCTAATAAAAGTATTAATTTTAACTATACTTTAGTCCAGATATAATAAAAAATATAATAAAAATTCTAAGATCCTCTGCTTATTTTACTTGAAATATGGCAGGGGTTTTTTCTATGTATGAACATAACAGACAAAATATTTAAACTGAAATATGAAAGGTTTGTTGAATGAATTAAAAAGGGAAAGAAAATAATGTAAATAAATTGAAGGAGAGCAAAGTTAAGGCGAGAATTAAATAATATGTAAGCAATTTAAAAAGATAAAAGTAATGATTATAAATATCATATGGTAGTGATATTTACATCATTTTATCTTTTTAAATTTAGACACTGATTTTTCTTATTAAATTATCACCTAAGAATGTTTCTATTTTTCCAATGGATGTATTAATTAGATCGCTATCTTTAACACCGGCTTCTTTTAAGATATCAAATAGGTGATGTACTTCTCCTACCTGAGTGTGGAAATGGGCATCACTATTGACACTTAACTGTACACCGTATTTCTTGGCCAGTTTACATAGTTCAACTGTTAATTCTTTCGAACCTCTTGGGTTTGACTTTTTCGGATTAAATGAACTGGCGTTAATTTCTAAGATAACATCATTCCGGCTGGCCGCTTTTACTACGGCTTCCATATCGATTGGATAATATTTAGTAGCAGGATGTGTTATCATATGGACCATCGGATTTTTGATAGCTTCTATTGTAGCATTTGTATAGTCTTCTTTGGTCTTTAGCTTATGGCCTGTATCCTGATGTAAGCCAGCTGCAATAAAGTCGAGTGACTTTAATCTGTCTTGACTGAGATCGAGCTTACCATCATTCAGGATATTAGCTTCAATACCTTTTAAGATTTTTACACCATACATTTCATTAGGTATGATACTCATGTTACCAAAGAAGTATTCATGTGGACCTCCTGGTAAATTAGGGCCGTGTTCAGTAATTGCTATTAATTTTAGTCCTTTAAATGAAGCTGTCTTGGCTAATTCATCGACTGTTGAATAGGCGTGACCACTATTTACAGTATGCATGTGTAAGTCTGCTTCGATATTAAACATATAGTTTACCTCCTTTCTGATTTTTAAAATGTTCATCTTGCTTATATTATAATAAATAACTATTACAGTCAAATTAAGAGTGTATTAATAGAATGTTAAAAATAATTATAAATAAGAAAAAAGTTGATAAATTATGGGGGAATTATAATGGCTAAGCAGAAAATTAAATTAAGTAAGGAAAAAGAGACACTCCTGGTGCCTTTATACTGTAAGGCCTGCGAATATGAAAAAGAGAAACCAATTATAAAAGATGAAAAGGCCAAGGAGATTATCGAAAGAGTAGAATATAATTTTACCGAGTTGGATGTACCCAATAAGACCTGTGTAACATTGAATATCAGGGCAAATAAATTAGATGAATATGTGAATCAATATATTATTAGTCATAAAAATCCTACCATAATTCATCTAGGCTGTGGGCTAGATAATAGATATGGAAGGATTAAAGATAAAAATATTAATTTTTATGATCTTGACTATCAAGAAGTGATAGAGCTTAAAAAGAACTTCTATCAAGAAAATGAAAACTACCATTTCATTTCTTCTTCTGTTACAGACCTTGATTGGATAAACGAAGTGGGTGAAAAGCCGAATGTTTTGATAGTCGCAGAAGGTTTGTTCATGTATATAGCAGAGGAAGAATTAAAGAAGTTATTTAATACTTTACAAGAACAGTGGCTAAACGCCCATTTGATATTTGATGCCTATAGTAAATATACTGTTAAGAATATTGATAAACACGCTTCAATTAGAAAAACAGGCGCAGAAATCAAATGGGGTATTGATGATCCGCAAGAGATCGAAGATTGGAATGATAATATTAAACTGGTTGAAGAATGGTACTTTACTGATTATCAACAGACAGAGAAGTTGTCCCCACTTTATAAATTAGCATTTAAGGCAGCGGGACTATTTAAGATGGCTAAAAAAGCTCACAGGATACTATATTATGAGTTTAAGGAAAACGAGGTGGAAGGTAATGACAGTACATGAATATGATGAAAATATGAGGCCAGATGAAGAATTTGTTGAAGGTGATTACTGTTATCTTGTAGCCGGTAATAAGTGTCGATTATTAGACGGAAGAAGAACTACCGGAGTTATAGAGGAATATTTTGAAGAGAGCGGTATGTTTAAATGGAGAATTACCAAGTATGAGGATGAAGGGAAGTGTTGGAAGTTACCAGCGGAAGATATCAAAAGATTTCAATTTGAAAAAGACTCTAAAAAACTCGGTCCAAAAAGTATTAGTGATATTAGAGCAGCCGTCAGAAAGTATAATTCAAAGATAACTATAGAAGCTAGTAATGAAGATAGGGAGAAAACGCAAAATATAATAGCAGAAACCAAAGGACAGGCCAAAGATTGGTTGCAGGAAAATTCTAAATTTTTAAAAGAAAATGATGATATAGATTTTACCAGAAAAGAAGGTTATGAGAGCTTATATCAGGATATTAAAAATTACATGAAAGACCATAACCTGCTTGAGCAGGAGGACTTAACAACTAACAGCTTTGTTTTAAATCCGGCCTCAGGAGAATGGGTTAAGGGTTTAAAAATAATGCTGGCCGAATTGGGTTTGGTGACCTATAAGGGAAAAAAGATCAGGACTGATGATATCTTTAAAGGAGCCGGTAATAAGTTGTTGCGCAGAAAATATATAATCAACAGGTTAGCTTTTTTACAGGCCCTATTTGAGTTGCTTGCAATAGAAGAAGTAATATTATATAGAGGGATGAGTACCGAAAAGGGCTGGATTGAAAAAGATCGGACCTTCTTATCCTGTACTTTTAACCGAGAGGTAGCAGAGGCTTTCTGCTGTATGGAAAGAGACAGCAAGTATAAGAACTCCTATATATTTAAAATGACCTATCCCGTCGATAAGTTATTCCTGACCTTTTTTGAAACAGCCGATATGAATAACCAGTATCAGGAAGCAGAAGCAATTGTTCTTTATAGTGAAGAAATAAAGATTTAATATTATTGGATAAGGGCTGAAGAAAGGAGTAAAAATGAAAAAGGAAGATAAAAGGTCCTTAATAATTTATACTGTGATAACCTTTGTTTTTACCTGGATTTTTTGGATTACGGCCTTATATATGGGCTATAAAGACATTCCCTTTTTAAGGTACCTTAATTGGGATTTTGAAAGTTCCAGTCAGGTTACCAGGCATCTTATCTTTAGAATTGGAGTATATGGGCCATTAGTTGGTTCCTTAATAGTGACTTATCTTTATTCAGGTGGGCAAGGATTGAATAGTTTCATAAAAAAGATATTCAAAGTAAATATAAAGGCAAAATGGTATTTATATTTATTTTTAATTCCGCTCATAATAAACTTTGTAGTAGTATTAATAGGTTTAATTATTGGTATTAATATCAATTCTTTTTTTAAAAGCAGTATTCCTATAAATTATATATTAGTGTTTTTTATTTATGAAGTATTAACAAGTGGACTGGAAGAACCGGGTTG
>DATGCJ010000261.1:0-4707 GCA_035312025.1 Halanaerobiales bacterium
ACTTGAATCTGTTTATATGTATTACTTATTAAACCACCTGTCAGATCATTCCATAAGTTTTGCCAGCCGTTGCGGGCAAAACCTCCGCTTGGTAATGTTTCGCGAGGGCCCAGTATCTCAACAGGCATTTTTTCAAAAGTATTTCCTTTACCAACTACAGGTAGTTCTGATATGGAAAGATTATTATCTTGAGCAAGCAGAGATTTTATTAAATTAGCAGCGATCAAATCTTCTCCATGTCCATTACTAACAAATAATATACTTTTTGAATTTCTCATATTATCAATCCCAATTAAAAATTATTTAAATTGTTTTTTATATAAATTATAATAATAGCCTTCTTTATCCAGTAGTTCTTGATGTGGTCCCTTTTCGACAATTTTTCCTTCTTCAATAACTACAATCTTATCAGCATTTATTATGGTTGATAGACGGTGGGCAATCACAAAAGTAGTCCTGTCCTTTATTAAATATTCTAAAGCTTCCTGAATTAGTGATTCGGATTTCAGATCTAAAGAAGAGGTTGCCTCATCCAGTATTAAAATTTTATGTTCGGTCAGAAGGGCCCTTGCAATGGAAATACGTTGTTTTTGTCCCCCCGATAGTGAGACGCCTCTTTCCCCTACTTCTGTATCATAACCTTGTGCAAATTCCTGTATAAACTGATGGGCATTAGCCTTTTTAGCAGCTTCTATCACTTCATCTCTTGTCTTATTCTCCACTCCATATGAAATGTTTTCTTCAATAGTACCTTTAAATAAAAAGGTCTCTTGCGGCACGATTCCAATTTGTTTTCTTAAGGATTTAAGTGTCACATCTTTAATATTAATTCCATCAATTCTTACCTCTCCTGAATCCACATCATAAAAACGGGGTATTAAGTTAACCAGAGTAGATTTCCCGGCTCCACTGTGACCAACTATAGCAATCATTTCACCCGGCTTTATCTTTAAGTTAATATCTTTTAAGACCTTTTCATCATTCTTATAACTGAAATCTACCTCATCGAATACTACTTCGCCTTTGATAGCAGGCATTTTTTTGGCATTATCTTTTTCTACCACTTTTTCTTCTATATTCAATAATTTAAATATTCTTTCTGCAGCACCCACACCTTTTTGAATCCTATTATAACTTCGACTTAAAATATTGATTGGACTGACCAGAAGTCCGATATAACCAATAAATGTAATCAGTTCCCCCGTAGTCATAGCTCCTCTTAATACTTTATGCCCTCCATACCATAAAAATGCGGCTGAGCCTAAAGCGATAATGATCTCAACTATCGGGGTAATTGTTGCTTCAACCTGGACTCCCTTTAAATTTTCCTGTAGGGTCCTTTCGTTTGCTTCAGAAAATTTCTTAATCTCTTTGTCTTCATTATTAAACGCTTTCACGATTCTTACCGCTGATAAAGTTTCTTGTAAGATATTTGTCACATTACTCATTTCATTTTGAATTCTTGAGCTGATCGACCTCATCTTAAATCCAAATTTGTTTATGGCATAAGATACAAGAGGGATAATAATAAAAGATACTAATGCTAACTTCCAGTCTATGTATAATAAAAACCCTATAATACCTATTATCATGATCGGTTGTAAAATAAAGTTCGATAAACCATGGGTTAAACTGTTTTGTATTACATTAACATCATTAGTAATCCGGGACATTAAATCTCCTGTTCTCTGCCTCTCGAAAAAGCTTAGAGATAATTTTTGTAAATGCTGGTATAAATCTTTTCTAATATCCACTACAACATGCTGGCTCATACCCGAAATTAAATATTTTTGACCATAATTAAAAATACCTTTAAGTAAGTATAATAAAATAGCTCCCCCAGCAATATAATTAAGTATAACTTCATTTCCATTTATTAGCACATCATCAATTAAGAATTTAAATAACCAGGGTACAAGAATACCTAAAATACCCACTATAATTAAGCATACTAATCCCCCTATAATTTCCCCCATATAGGGACGCATATATTTTCCAAATCTTTTATATATTTCCAATGATTATACCTCCATAAATATCACTATTAATATTATATATTTAAGTTTCTATTTCACTTTATATTTTAAACTCCCAACGAAAGCAACAATTCCAATATATTTTTAGCAATTTAATTTTAACACAGACAAGAAAGTTTTGAAAGATATTTTACTAGAATAAAGCAATATTGCTCTGATAAAGCATAAATACTTGAACACTTACCACTCATAATATATAATAAAACAAGATTATATATAAATAAATGGAGTGTTTTAACTCATGGTTTCCGAAATTAAAGCAAGTGTTGTAATTCCTACCAAAGATAGAAAAGAAATATTAAAAAAATGCCTAACCGCACTCAATAAACAAACATATGATTTTAATAAATTTGAAATAGTAATTATTGATGATGGATCATCACAAAATAATAAAAGGATGATCGAATCATTAAATTTAAACCTTTCCATAAATTATTACTTTCAAGAAAATAGTGGTCCTGCTAAGGCCAGAAATCACGGTATTAAAAAGGCTAAAGGTGAATATATTATTTTCATCGATGACGATATCATTGTAAATAATAAATTTATTGAAGCCCATTTAAATCAACATGAGGATAACAATAAAGTTATCGTTCATGGTCCAGTGATATATACCAATGATTTAGATAACCCTACCTCGGCCGAAAAAAAGCTCAGTGACTTTTCTAACGCCTTTTTTGCTACCGGTAACGCCTCAATAAAAAAAGAATATCTTTTTGAAGCAGGTCTATTTAATGAAAATTTTTATGAATATGGCTGGGAAGATTTAGAGTTTGGAAAAAGACTCAAAAAACTCGACCTAGAAGCTGTGCAAGCTAAAGAAGCAAAAGGTTATCACCTAAAACATAAATTTACTATAAAAGATATCCCTAAATTAAGATCCAAGGAGAGGCAGAGAGGAAGAATGGCTGTTTTATACCATGATCTAAATCCTTCTTTTTCAGTAAAAAGTTCAACTCTTTACTGGAAACCCTTTCTAATCCTTATGGAAATTCTTACTATCTTCAATTGGCCCAGGAGTAAATTCACCAAAAAACTAGTAGAATTTTTCCATAATAAATCATGTAAATATACAAGAAATTTTATTCTTTATTTTGTTAAGCTGGATGCCTATCTAATCGGATTAAAAGAAGGTTATGAAAAAAGATAGTTATTAAGAGTTTAACAAATGATAAAAATATCAAAAATATTGGTCTTCAATTAAATTTAGAAGGCTGAAATAAAAAATACAGTATAGGAGGAATACATAATATGAAAAATTTTAGCAAAATCCTTATTATTTTATCTTTATTAATTTTAATCTCTACTCCAATTCAAGCTGAATCTGATTGGACTTTTGAATTTTTCGGGGGTACAGGGTTAAACATACCTCTACCATTGAGAATAGAAGAGGCGGGTGGAACCGATATAATTATAGAGTCGGCCGAATACTCTACTAGACCTCTAGAGGGAGCCCCCTACTATGCTTATAGATTCGGGAAATGGGATAATAATAAGGCATGGGAAATCCAATTAGTCCACCACAAAATTTATTTAGAAAATGAAAACCCAAGAATTGATAACTTTTCTATCTCACATGGATATAATCTGATTACTGCAAATAGAGCTTGGAAAACTGACGATTTCACATACAGAATTGGGGCCGGTGTAGTTCTCACCCATCCCGAATTTACTATTGATGGAGTTAGTAATGACCAGAAATTGGGACTGGGTGGAGCAGGCTTTTATCTGGATGGTATAACAGGTCAAGTAGCTATTTCAAAATCATTTGAGATCACCAAAAAAATATTTGCAACAACCGAAGCAATGTATACCGCTAGTTATGCTAAAGTAAATCCTGATGACTATGACTATACAGCTACTGTTCCTAATTCAGCACTTCACTTCCTAATTGGTTTAGGATATAATTTTTAATTAAATAATCACTTAAAAGCCTCAGTTTTCATACTGAGGCTTTTCTATATTTAATTACCATTTTATTTCTACAAATTTAGCACTAATATAACCGAGCCCGGCACCTGCCACAACATTCGAAGCCCAATGCACATCTTCATATAATCTACTTACTCCTACCATGGTGGCTAATCCATATGATAGATACTTGTATTTTGGATAATGTCTTGCAATGGTGGCAGCAAGGGCAAAAGCTGTAGTAGTATGACCAGACGGCATTGCATGGTAATGACTATCCAGGGTGAAATGTTTATATTCAATCGGACCAGGGGGTCTTTTTTGTCCGATAACCGTTTTTAATACAAAAGCACTCACTCCCCCCACCAGTAGAGAGCGTTGAGCATCTATTCTCGCCTCTTTATCAGGTAAGGCAGAAGCAATTGCATAATCTACTGCCCCATTTCCCAGATGAGTAATACCTGCCATCGCTTCATCTATAAATTCCGTTTCTGATTCTAAAACCATAGTTCTGATTTCTTGGTCAAAATCGTCTGCAAATGTTAAACTAGAAAAAACAAATAATAATGACAATAATATGATTAAAATAAATAATTTCTGCTGATCGATAATTTTTCTCATCTGCATTTAAGCTTCTCCTCCACATTAATTAAATTATATTTTTTACCTAATATTTATATTGTTTAAATATTAACATTCCCTAAATCTTTTAAAATGTCTTCCACTATTTTATTTACAGCATTTTTCTGTCCCTCAAAAC
>DATGCJ010000262.1:0-10355 GCA_035312025.1 Halanaerobiales bacterium
TAAGCGGGGATTATCGCTTAAAACAGTTCCAATGCCCACTAAAATCCCATCGACCTTATGTCTTAATCTATGTCCATAAGCCCGCGCCTTTTCATTTGTAATCCACCTAGAATCTCCCGTTCTAGTGGCTAAAAAGCCATCTAAGGTTTGCGCGGTTTTTAGATATATAAAAGGGGACTTTTCCCGCATGTTTTTAATAAATATCTCATTTAATTTTTTGGCTCGTTCTTCTAGAACACCCAATTTCACTTCAATACCGGCTTCTTTTAACTGTTTAAAACCCTTACCAGCCACTAAAGGATTGGGGTCTTCCATTGCCACGACCAATCTTTTAATATTGGAATTTATGATTTTTATAGAACAAGCTGGAGTTTTGCCGATATGACAGCAGGGTTCTAGGTTTACATACAGGGTCGCACCTTCAGCTTGATCTCCGGCATCCTCGATCGCATGTACTTCAGCATGCGGGGTACCGGCCTTTTTGTGGTAACCTTTACCAACTATCTCATTATCATTTACTACCACTGCCCCTACCAGTGGGTTGGGACTAACTCTGCCTTCCCCTTTTTTAGCAAGTTCTAATGCTTTATTCATATAGTATGTATCATCTTTTTTAACCATCTAGATACCTCCACCTATCCTTTTTTTAGGACAAAATAAAATAACCCCTCCGTGGTTGAAGGGGTTATCTGAATAAAATAAATTTATATATACTAACTCCCTTCCAGACTATACTGTCGGTTCTGGAATTGCACCAGATCAACTATTACTAGCTCGTGGACTATACCACCGGTATGGAATCTCACCAATCCCTGTTAGTTATTTTCTTTGTTTTCTAATAATATTATAAGATAAAAGTTAACACTTTTAAAGTAATTTCTTTTTTGAAGATTTTATTTAAGGCCTTAGTCTAGATCTAACATGTGCCCTAATTTATTTTTCTTGGTTTTTAGATAAAACTCGTTTTCCTCATGAGGTTCTATTTCAAGGGGTACACGCTCCGTAATTTCAAGTCCATAACCTTCTAATCCTACTACTTTTTTTGGATTATTGGTTATCAATTTAATTGTTTTCAGGCCTAATTCAGATAATATTTGGGCACCGATCCCATAATCTCTTAAATCGGCCTCAAAGCCTAATTCTTGATTGGCTTCGACGGTATCATATCCTTCATCTTGCAGTGAGTAGGCTTTAATCTTATTGGTTAAGCCTATTCCCCTGCCTTCCTGTCTCATATATAATACTAAGCCCTCACCCTCTTCTTCAATCATCTTTAGGGCCGCGGCTAACTGTTCACCACAGTCACATCTTAATGAGCCAAAGATATCACCGGTAATACATTGGGAATGAACCCTAACCAGGACCTCTTCTTTGTTTTTTATATCACCTTTAATAATTCCAATATGCTCTTTATTATCGAATTCGGATTTAAATATTTTTATTTTAAAATCGCCAAATTTGGTTGGCAGCTTTGCATTGGCTGCTTCTTTTATTAGTTTATCAGTTTTCTTCCTATATTTAATTAAATCCTTTATACTTATGACTTTTAAATTATGAGTTTGGGCAAATTCATTAATTTCAGGAAGTTGGGCAACTTCTCCTTCATCATCAATAAACTTAGTTAATACAGCAGCTTCTTTTAAGCCGGCTAATTTCATTAAATCTAGGGCTGCTTCAACTTTACCGGCTTTCCTTAAAACTCCACCTTCTTTTGCGCTTAAAGGAAAAACATGGCCCGGCCTTTGAAATTTTTCTGGATTATCACCGGCTGCTAATTTATTAATTGTAAGGGCTCTATCTTTAGCTGAAATACCCTCTTTTGTTTTAATATGATCGACTGCAACTGTAATAGTATCATCTTTTTTATCACTATCATAATTACCCGATCTAGGTAAATTTAGTTCTTTTATCTTTGCTTTTGATAGGGGAACCGTGATTAAACCACGCACTTCTTTAATTAGAAAGTTAATTTTGGCGGGATCGGCTTTTTCAGCCGCTAATAAAAGGTCGCCATCATTTTCTTTTTGACCATCATCAACTAAGATAACCATCTTGCCTGCCTTGAGGTCTGCCAGTGCTTCATCAATTTGGTTCATGGCTCTCACTCCCATTAAAGTTGTTCATCCTCATTTAATAAATTTTCCTTTATCATTTCCTTTTTCTCAATTATTTCCTCTTGTTTGTCCATGATTTGGCCGATATATCTACCAACAATATCAGTTTCAATATTAATCTTATCACCTTTACTTAAACGTTTAAGATTGGTATTTTGCCAGATTATTTCATTTACCTTAATTACTATTTCATCTTCGTCTAATTTATTAATTGTCAAACTTACACCGTTAATTGCTATTGCTTTGTTTTCTTTAAAATAATCATGGAGGTCTTTGATCGTTTTCACTCTCAATTTTTTGCTATCTTTATTTTGACTTATTTCGATAACCTCACCGATATTATTAATATTGCCGCTAATTACATGGTTGCCTTTGTATCTATAAGGTTGGACCTCTTTTTCTAGGTTCACGGGGGACCCCGCTTCTAAATTTTCTACATTTTCATTAACCATGATACTCAAATTGCCTGTACCTTTGAAATAATTCTCTCCTACCTCATTAACAACAAATGACAAACCATTAATATTAACTTCATTACCAATTTCTAATTCTTTAGAAAGCATATTTACCTGAATGTATATATTTATTTTATTATTTTCGATAGTTTTTTCCTTGACTTGCCCGACTTCCTGGATAACTCCTACAAACATAAGATCACTCCTGTTCTTTTTTTTATTATTATTAATATGATATTAATCCTCGTTTAAATGTATCGATATTATTATTTATATCAATAACAAACCCCTTCTGATCAGAAGGGGTTAATTATTTATATCTATAAACACTAACTCCCTTCCAGACTATACTGTCGGTCCTGGAATTGCACCAGATCAACTATTAAAATATAAAATAGTTTGTGGACTCTGACCACCGGTATGGAATTTCACCAATCCCTGTTAGCTTATTTTTTTATCTTAATTAATATTATCATCATTGAGTAATCTTGTAAAGTTTATATATTACAATTTTTCTAGTAAAAGTCAATTAATCTAATTTATTTGAAATATTTTTTAATAACTATGTTTCCAGCGCAATTCAGGTTCAGCTACACTATAAAATGCATGCTCTTTTTCTCCCATAAAGGCCCAAACCTGATTGCCAAAATCATAATGCCACCATTCATGTGGATAATTAGTAAAGTCTGCACTAATCATCGTATTATATAATAGTCTTCTGTTCTTTAAGATATTTTTTTCTTTTTGATTTAACTGTCTTTTATTTTTTAACCTTTCATAATAATCGGTATGGGTTTCACCGGTTGTTTGATCAAAACCGGTCCCCATACCCAGTTCTTTCCCCTTGTTATCAATAATGGTTAAATCAACTGCCCCACCCGTTATATGAGGAGAAGGACTATCCATCTTATGAGAAGGCAAAGCTACATACTCTTCCACTTTTTCTTTTAGTATATCCTCCCCAATATCCGGATTTTCTCTTTTTATCTCTTTTTTCAGCCTATCAAAAAGCTCATATTGAACTGATTCGGGCCGCCAGGCATCAAATATAAGAAACTTATATCCGGCCGGCAGTTGATCGGCTGCTTTAAGTAAATTATCATAAACACCTTCCCTAACATAACATTCGGGTAATGAACCTTCAATACCCTGGATAAAGTACTGGGGTCTGACAATTATTCGCTCGGGAATCATATTTAATGATACTAACTTTTCATTTGAACTTTTTATCTTAATTTCTTTTACTTTTTTCCAATCAAAATTTTCTGTTACGGGTATTGGCTTTTCTAGCATTATTTTTGCGGCCATTGAATACCTCCTTTTAACCTTTTTCTCCTAAAAGAATTATAAATTAAATAGATGTGGTAAAGTTGTTACCAGTTGGGGAAATAATATTATCAATAAGAGTACAGTCATTGCCACCGCCACAAAAGGCCATATTCTTCTAAATAAGGTTTCTAATTTAACTTTTCCGACAGCTGAAACAATGTAAACACAGGCTCCCATTGGGGGTGTAATTAAGGCGATCGTAATATTTAAGGTCATTACTATTCCAAAATGAAGGGGGTTAATTCCCGCATACATGGCAACTGGAGCCACAACAGGTGTTAATAATATTAAGGCAGCTATTTCTTCCATAAACATCCCAATTACAAAGATCATAAGTGAGAGGATAATCAGTAATACCGTATTATTATCAGTCAGGGTTAACATATAGCCCGCAAACTTTTGCGGAACCTGTTCCCATTTTAAAAGCCAGCTGAATACAGCAGCACTGCCCATTATCACAAAAACAACACTTGTATTACGAACTGTTTCATTTACGGAAGCTGCAAAGTCTTTTAAGGATAATTTTTTGGTAACAAAAAATCCTACAATCGCAGTGTAAAATACGGCAACAGCCCCAGCTTCAGTTGGGGTTACAACCCCGGTAATGATTCCCCCTATAATAATTATGGGAGCGATCAAGGCAATTAATGATTCCCAGGCTGTTTTCAGTATCTTTTTAATGCTAGCCCTTTCATTTGAAACTGGATAATTATATTTTTTTGAATAGTAATAGTTCATTATCATAAAAGCTCCACCTAACAGCAAACCTGGTATGATACCTGCTACAAATAGGCCTCCAATAGATTGATTTGTCATGGAACCATAAAGGACCATAAAAATACTGGGGGGTATTATTGGACCTATAAGTGAACTTCCTGCTGTAATTCCCGCAGCATAAGGTCTATCATATCCCTCTTTAGCCATGGCGGGAATTAAAATAGAACCTATCGCTGAGGTGTCTGCTGCGGCGGAGCCACTGATACCAGCAAAGATGATACTTGCTACTACATTCACATGTCCGAGCCCACCTTTAAGGTGTCCTACTAAGACCCGGCTGAAATCCAGTAATTTATCTGTAATACCGGTCCTATTCATTAAGTTTCCGGTCATAATAAACAGGGGTATTGCTAATAAAGTGAAAATATCCATACCGCCGAAAAACTGCTGGACCATTATCCTAAAAAGAGAAAAATCTCCTAAGTATAAAAAGCCGAAAAATGAAGATATTAATAAGGCTATAAAGATAGGTACGCCAGCTAATAATAGTATTAAAAATGATATGACCATTAATATACTCATTCTCTCATCTCCATTTTATCTTCTGTATTAATTCCTAAAATTTCAACTAAAATATACTGTACTAAAAATAAGCCCATGCCAATTGGAATCGACATTAAGGGGATTGCTTTAGGTATTCCTAAAGCTAAAGTCTGGAATCTCCAGGCATTATCAACATAATGAATACCCAAATATGTCATATATCCAATTATACCGATGATCAAAAGATGTACTATAAAATTAATGATTTTACTTATAATATCAGGTAAATATTCTAAAACTATAGTAATTTTAACATGATCTCCAAAACTCAAAGCATAAACAGAACCAAACATAACTGAATAAATCAAAGTAAACCTGGCCACTTCTTCTGTCCAGACCAGGGAATCATTGAGAAAATACCGAAAGAAAATAGAAATTAAAATATCTGAAATATTGATTACAAGAAATACCCCAGCAAGAACCATGCTGAGGTATTTTATATAATTCGATATTTTCTTCAATAACCCATTCGATATCGAATTATTGTTCATCTTTATTTTGCCTCCATGTTAGCCTTTTCAGCACTTTCTAAAGCTTCTTTTACATAACTAGCATCGATTTTATCTTCAATCCAGCTAATATAATCAGGCTGGCCGATTTCCTGGAACTGCTTCATTTCTTCTTCAGTCGGATAGTAAACCTGCATACCATTTTCTTCTAGGAAGTCAACCCTTTCACTAACCTTAGCCTCTACACTAATTCTATTCCTAATATTAGCGGCTTTAGCGGCCTGTCTTATTACATACTGATCTTCTTTCGGTAAAGAATTTAACCAATCAGCATTGATGGTCAACCACTGGCAGGAATACTGGATATTAGCCATTGTCACATAATCCTGTACTTCATATAAACTACCAGAAATTATATAAGTCGGGGGATTCATCTGACCATCTACTACACCGGTTTGTAAAGCCATGTATAATTCTGTCCAGGGAATGGGAGTTCCACTTGCCCCAAAGGATTCATACAGAGCAATTTGACCGGGATCCATGCCTCTAAACTTCAATCCTTCAAAATCACTAGGTGATTGGATTTCCTTTTGGTTATTGGTAAATGCTAAAAAACCACCTTCTTCGACCGCTTCCAGGAGAGCTACACCTGTTTTTTCTTCAAATTCTGCCTGGGTCATCTCCCAGTACTCACTGCTATCAAAGAACTTATGGGCTGCTTCAAAACTTTCAAACATAAAAGGTATTGTGGCCGCATAAATCTCAGGATAGACAGAAACCATACCGGCATTAGAAGCAACATTAATCTTGGTAGAACCACTCATGGTCTGTTCCATTCTCTGTTCTTCATTACCTAATTGACTATCAGAATAAAGAGTAATTGTAATTCTGCCATTAGTACCCATTTCAACAAATTCTTTAAAGTTCACAGCATATTCATGTACAGCATTTGTTTCAACATCAGCAGGACCATTATAGGACATTTTAACATTGATACTTTCCTGAGCTCCTACTACACCAACTGCTGAAAAGATTAATAATGACAAGACTAATAATAAAATGAGTTTCTTAGACATTAATTTTTGTCCCCCTTTTTTTTATTGAAATAAATTTATATTTATTTTATTCAACACGATATTAAAAAATCCTTTATATTTTTTCATAATAATAAAATTAATTTTAATATTATGATGATTTTATTGAATTAGTGCTGGATTTATTCTATAATATAAAATAACATAAGAATTTGAGGTGCAGAAAATGAAAATTGGCAAGAAAATAAAAAAGTATCGAAAGTTAAGAAATATTACTATCTCAGAATTAGCGGAAGAAGCTGATTTAAGCGTGGGCATGATCAGTCAAATCGAAAGAGATAAGATTGGGCTATCTGTATCATCTTTATGGAAAATCGCCCAGGCTTTAAATGTATCAATCGGAGACTTTTTCGAAGAAGAAACCCCGGGCGATAAATATGTTGTTAGAAAAGATAACAGGAAAAAAATAAAAGTTACTGACTCTACAGCAACCTATGAATTACTTACCCCTGATTTGTCCTGGAATATTGAGTTTTTAAAGATAACTATTATGCCGGGGGAAAGCACTGATAATAAAAAAATCTCCCATAAGGGAGAAGAAACTGGTTATATAATCAAGGGTAAATTGTTGATTAAATGGGGAGAAAAAGAATTTATCTTAAACAAAGGAGATAGTATTCGATTAGATAGTACCATACCCCATAGGTACATTAATATCGGAGATGAAAAATCTGTATCTATTTGGGCCATGACTCCCCCCAGTTTTTAAAGTTATTTTTCTTCACTTTCCTTATAATTTTCATAAAATCTATGGCTTCCATCACAGAATGGTTTATTTTTAGAAGCACCACAGCGACAGAGTGAATAATGTTCTTCACATTCGGGCGCATGGTCCCGGTCTGATTTGAGTTTTATTCCCCCCTCAATATCAAATGGGCCATTTTTGCCATAAGGGCCGGGCGAAATCCGGATCTTCTTTCTTTGGTTGCCTACTTTTTTCACCCGTTCTCCTCCCGGTAAACTGTAACTTAAAGCTCCAGAAGGACATAGTTCACATATTCTTATAATATCCTTTGCATCAGCCGCATCTGGATCTATCCATTTAAATCTAGTCTTATCAAATACCTTTGGCAATAAATTTGTGCAGTAACCAATATGACTACAAATACCCCTGTTATCATAAATTGTAATGTTTTCACCTTCATACTTAATTACCTTATCTGAAACTCTATCTTCTTTTTTCTCATCATCAAAATCTACATCCATATGGGAACCATCACAAAAAGGGTGGTCATCAGAATGACCACATCTACATAAAGACATCCTTGAAGAAGTTTCCATCTCTTCTCCCTTACTATTAAGCATCAACTTCACATTATATGCAATATATGGTCCGTCCTTTATTATCTCAATAACCTCATCATCATATTTGCTCATTATTTGAACCTCCTTCTCGTTCTTCCACTTATTAACTTTATTTTTCTTTATCAATTTATTATTTCCTTTTTTCCTAATTGCTTTTTTTAACAATAATAATGAAAATTTGTAACTTCAATATTTTATTAGAGCATAGCGAATCCCAATAATAATCCTATAATAATTCCAGCATTTGCAAAATGGTTATGAATAATATTGGATTGGGGGATTAATTCGTCATTAACTATATAGATCATTGCACCGGCTGCAAAGGCTAAAAAACCTCCTACAAAAACTTTTGTTATATTAAAGATTAACAAACTAATAAAAGTACCTACTACGGTCATTAATCCCGCTCCTAAAGCAAATATAATAATCTTTAAATTTTTAATCCCAGCCGTTTTTAAAGGACCTGCGATAGCTAAACCTTCCGGTACATTATGAAGGGCTATTGCGATGGCGATATATAAGCCTATCTCAGGACTCGATTCAAAACCAGCCCCGATGGCTATCCCTTCCGGCAGGTTGTGTAATCCAATACCGAAAAATATTAAATAACCCGTCCTTAACATTGATAGGTTCATTTTTATTTTTTCGGGGTTTTCTATTTCAAGATGGTCCGTTGTTGATAAATGAGAATGGGGAATCAATTTATCTAAACCGAACATCATTAAGGCACCAAAAATAAATGAAATTATTGAAATCGTCATAGAACTCAATACTACCGCTTCCGGTAACAATTCAAAAACAGAGATGGCCAGCATAATTCCCCCTGCAAAGCCTAATAACATTGCTAAAAACTTCTCTTTTGGTTTACCAAAGATTAATAAAACAACTACTCCCAGGGCAGTCGAAACTCCCGCTATAAAACTATATAATAGTGCTCCCATAAATTTTTACTCCTTTATATAATATCAGTTTCTTTTTTATTACCAGCCTTTACCCAGTGGCAATAATATTCTTCTATTAAATCTATACCTTGAAAAATTAACAGTCCTAAAATGCTGATAGCTAAAATTCCACTAAACATATTAACATAATTAACCATGACCCAGCTGTTCATTATATAATATCCTATCCCATACTGGGTAGCAAAGTTTTCCGCGTAAAATAAAACAGCTATACTGGTACCAACTGTAATTCTAAGTGCTGTTAATATCTGTGGTAAGATAGCCGGGATTATTACATGTTTATAAGTCTGTATACCTTTTACTCCCACGGAACGGGCGGAATAAAAATATTCGGGATTAATATTTTTAACACTGTCTCTTGTAGTTACAATTATTTGAAAGATTACAATTACCATGATAAGGATAATCTTTGATCTATCTCCCAGACCAAACAACAACATAAATAATGGTAGAAAGGCAATTTTAGGTATGGGATATATTAAGTAGATAACCGGGGAAATATACTGGTCAACCTTATCATTAATCCCAACCAACAGTCCTATTGCAACCCCGATCAGTAAAGCTAATATTACTGCCGTTATTATTCTATATAAGCTCATTGCTAGATGAGGTAGTAAGACAGGAATTAATATATCAAAAAAGTTAATAATAACTGTCAGGGGAGAAGGCACAATACTAGAATTAAAGATAATATGTAATATACCCCAGAAAATAATAATGAACAAGGCTCCATAAAATGTATTTAACCTTTTACTTTTAATCACAATAAATCATCCTCAGACATCATAGTTCTTAATTTTTTACAAAGTTTAAAGAACTCTTCTTTTTCTCTTAACTTGATATCTCCAAAATAGGGATTATTAATTTGATGGATAAACTCTCCCTCTTTCATTACTGCAATTTTCTGGCCTAAAAAGACCGACTCATCTATGTTATGTGTAACAATTAAATAGGACAGATTATTTTCCTGATGAATTTTTAAGATTAAATTCTGCATTTCTTCTCTGGTGATTGCATCCAAAGCAGAAAATGGCTCATCCATTAATAACAAATCAGGCTTTAAGACCAGTGAGCGGGCAACTGCCACTCGTTGGCTCTGACCCCCGCTTAATTCAGCCGGGAATTTATCCCTGAATTTATATATACTTAGTTTTTTTAGAACTTGAAATACAGTATTTTCGATTTTATCTTTATCATAATCTCTAACCTGCAGACCTAAAGCAACATTATTAAAAACATTTTTCCAGGGAAACAATCCATAATTTTGTAAGATAACCCCTGTTTCCTTCCTGATGCTATTGATGATTTTATCATCAATTTTTATTTT
>DATGCJ010000263.1:0-17987 GCA_035312025.1 Halanaerobiales bacterium
GCCGGGGCCTCAGCAACCGGTGATTGACCTAATGCGGCTTCCGCTAACGGCTCTGATATATCCTGTTCAATTAAATAATGTAATAAATGTTCAGTTGGTTCATACCTATATAGCCCACTTTTTAAATTACTTACCTTAGAAATTGAAACATATATAACAAGGGGATCGGTCGCACCGGCGGATGGGGATGTCCTGGTCGGTCCACTTATTCCGTCAACATTGATACCTTCCGCAGACCAGATTATTTCACTTATATTTTTAAATGATATAGATTGATTGTTATAATTTCTCACCGATTGTCTATTATATAAAAGCTTATTAACTCTGCTTTCTTTATCTATTTCATTTAACTCTATCGTTTTATTAGAGTTATTGGCCTGGCCATTAAGATAGTTATTAAAGAAGATAATTGAGGAAGTTATTATTACTAAAAGTATCAGGCCGAAAATTAATCCTTTCTTAATAGTCATCCTTCTCATCTCCTCACTTTATAATATGAAAAAACCACCAAAATTTAAACATCTTCTTAAATTAAGTATATAATATAATGAACTTTAAACAAAGTACATAAGCTACAGATTATTGGGTAATATAAAAAATAAACCCTCATAAAAGAGGGCTTAAAAATTGATTATTTAATTTTATTCAAATATTTAAATAGAAATTAAGATATAATTTTTTTAGTCTATCTGAACTGTATTTATTCCCCCGTCACCGAGACTTTATCAACTAAGATGTAAGGTGCATATCCCCACATATTAGAATAGATTTTATCACCAACTCCGATTACATTGTTAAAATCTTCATAGATATTTCCGGCTATCATTACATCCTGAAGACGGCCCACTAACTTGCCATTTTCGACATTAAAACCCTGCGCCTGCACGGAAAAATGACCCTGTTCATAATTGGATGAATGAAAACCAATTACATTAGTTACATATATACCTTTATCTATTTCTGATAAAAGCTCATTTTTACTTTTATCTTTAGGTTCAATTACGGGATTTATAAAGTTGGGGGAAACTGAAGTTGATATATCAGCGCTAAACAACTCTTTTTTTAGACCATGGCCGGTTGGTTTAGCATCCAGTTTATCGGCATATTCTAAGTCATAAATATAATTTTTAAGTATTCCCTCTTTTATTATCTCACTCTGGCTGGTCAATATACCTTCATCATCAAAAAACCTCCGGCTGCCTGATTTGACCAGATGTGGTTTATCTGTAATATCTATCTTATCACTGAAGATCTTTTCTCCCTTTTTATCAATTAAAGGAGACGTTTCTTGATAGATCTTTTTACCACTCAAGCCAGCCTGTAGGCTTACAAGTACAAAGTATAAAGAACGGGGTGAAAATAAAACGGGTAATTTCCCGGTTTTAGGTACAGATACCTCCCTAGCTATATTATATTCCGCCAGTAATTCATCAATCTCTTCCTTAAATAAATCTGTAAACATAGACTCACTTTCAAAACCTCTGATTAACTGTGAGCCTCCCCCGGGTACCGGTGAACCGATATATAACCTGTAATTACTTATTTCATCCTTAAGATCTGCCCCCTGACTTGTTTTCATGGTAATACTGTCAAAAAGTTTAACCAAGTCTATATCTAGGGTTAAATCCGGTTGTTTTTCTTTAATATAAACCATAATATCTTGAAGATAATCAAATAAAACAGCTGGTGTAGTATTTTCATATTCTTCTCGTCTTTTAAGAGAACTTTTATCAATACGATCTGAACTAAAACAGAAATTTGCCTCTTTACCAAATTTTATTGATTTTTCTGCTCCCTTTATAAGCTTTTCCATAATCTCACTTGACTTACCATAGGTGTAATTACTACCAAAAGTACTATCTTCTTTAACTCTTAAAGAAGTACTTATCAGATTATTATGCTCAATACTTTCTAAATCCCAATTTTCAATCTTTATCTTTACCTTATTGGTAGATTTTTGTAAAAATTCAGCTTCTTCAAATCTATCTTCTATTTCATCAAAGTAATTCATCTTATCTCCCCCCTATATTTGCTTCAGCTATCTTAATATGGGGAGCACCTTTACCAGAGAATATATTTAACTGCATAGGATCTCCCTTGCCACAACCGCCAACTTCGTTAAAGGTCAAATCATCACCAACCATTGTAATATTTCTTAAGGTTTTAAATAGTTCACCACTAATATTTATGTCTCTTACCATTTCTTGTTTTTCACCATTGACTATTTTATAACCATACTCGGCCCCAAAGGTGAACTGATCACCGGTTGTTTGACCACCTTTACTATTAAAAAGATAGTAACCTTTGTCAATTGAATTAATCATATCTTGGAGGTTATCATCGCCACTGTCAATAAAAATATTTGACATCCTAATAATTGGGGTATGGTTACAATCAACGGCTCTCATATTACCGGTTACCGGCTCTGAAAAAATATTAGCTGTTTCCCGAGAATGGAGTCTCCCGTTTAAAATACCATCTTTTATTAATTCTGTTCTTATACCGGGCTGTCCCTCATCGTCGTATTTATAATAACCGGGCGTATTTTTTATAGTAGGGTCATCAATAACATTTAAGATTTCTGAACCTAATTTTTTACCCATCTGTAATTTATCAATAAAAGAAGGATTGTTTTTTATAATATCAGCTTCTGATAAATGGCCAAAAGCCTCATGTATTAGCACCGCTGCCAATTGTGGATTGACTATAATAGGATAGGTGCCGGCTTTGACAGGTTCAGCGGCGAGCATTTTTTGTAAGATTTCTACTTTTTCCAGTAAGTCTTCTTCTCTATTCAACAGATTATTAAATTCAGGGAATCCACCAAAACTTACCCCCTTGATTTGAACAACATCACCTTTTTTGGCAAAAATAGCGCCGTGAATATAACTGGCCAGCAATTCATATTCAATAACAGTACCTTCCGAGTTTACAAATATTCTCTTTGAATTAAAGTCTTTATAATGAAATATTGTGTTAATTACATTATCCTGTTTTAAGGCAAGTTCATTGTATTTTTTCAAGAGGTCTTTTTTATCAGATAAACTTATGTCGCGGGGATGATGTTGTGGATTGATCTTTACTTTATCTTTTATAACCGGAGAATTTTTTAAACTAATTTTTTCTTTCTGGAAGTCTCCAGCTACATTACTTAATTTCTGTAATTCGCCAAAGGTTTGGACGGCATCTTCTACTTCACTAAAAGAACCATATACTTTACTGCCTTCATCATATATTCTTATATGGCCGCCTTCACGATAAGTTTCTTTGATATCTTTTAATTCATTTCCTTCATATCTTATATCTGTCTCGTTGTTTTTTTCGAACCTTATATCTCCATAATCCAAATGGTCTTTTGATAATAATTTAGTAAATCTTTCTTTCATCGGCTCACTCCTTTTAAATTTATTTATTTAAATTTTTTTATCTATCCAAACTATAAATGTAAAAACATTTTAATTATTTCTAAAAAGATAGTCTACTGCTAACCTAAACTGTTCATACATTTCCATACCTTTTAATTCACTTAAACTATCAACTAAATTGATGTAGTACCATTTTTGTTTTTCATAACCCCGGTTAAACCTACTCCAGAGTTCATCACCAATCTTATCATAATCTCGAATCATGCTTCTAATATTACTTAATTTATCGGCACAGGAAATATATTTAATTTTCTTCTCTGCTTCTTTTAAATGATCCACTGTATACTGCTTGCGCTTCTCCCACGAGTTTTGATCTCTGTTTTCCAGTCTTTCGGAAGCACCGATAACTAATTCAGTAATTTCTCTCCCAAATCTATCTTCAAGTGTTTCTACCTTAATTGTCGTATCTTCTAATGTATCGTGTAGTAAACCGGCAGCAATGATTTCTTCCGGCATATCATTTTCCTGTAAGGTTAAGGCAACTTCAATAGGATGCACTATATATGGTATTTGGTTTCCGCCTTTTCTATTTCCGCCGCGGTGGGCCTTGGTGGCAACTTTTAAAGCTTCTGCAATAAGTTTATTCTTCTTTAGTTCCATAGCTAATCACATCCTTTAAATACTATTATATTAAAAAATAGAAAAAATTTCTAGACTTTATGTTAAATTATAAAAAAATAACGCTGACAGAAAAATCTCTTTCTGCCAGCGTTCTTGAAATTACAACCTTGCACCACCTTCACGACTTTTATATCTTTTTAATATAATATTACTTTTAACCCGAGTGATACCTTTCTGCGAATAAATTTTACTTATCATGAAATCCTCTAGTTCGTCCTGGTCACTAAGAAGTGAATGCATGTGTAAGGTGCTTGCACCAGTCATTAAGTATAAGCTGTAAACTCTTTCCTCTTCAGCCAACCTGGTGGCTACCTTATCAAGGTGGTTTGGTTCCACATCTATTTCGAAAAATGCCGATAAACCTTTTTCTATTTTTTCTGGATTTAAAACTACTGTAAATTTTTCAATTACACCTTCATTTTTCAACTTTACAATTCTTTCTCTCACGCTTGCTCTTGTTAAATCAACTTTCCTACCCAATTCCGCATAACTAACTCGACCGTCATCTTCCAGCTCATCTAAAATCGTATAATCAATCTCGTCAATAATAAATCCCCCCTAATCATAATATTCCAAACCAAAATACTATACTTAGCCAAAATAGAGAGTAAAGCCAGTTCCAACCGCTGCAATAAATAGACCCAATGTTATAACCATGTAATTATTAGAAGTTACTCCCCAGTAAAGAAAAGGGAAGTTAATCCAGGTTATCATAACTGACCATAAAAGTCCGCGGTTTCTATCCTTTTCTGCAAATATCTCCTTGAGATCAAATAAATTATTCTTCACAATATTCACCCTTAATTTCTATAGTATGATCTTTTTAAAATCCTAAATAATAGATTAAAAATAAAGCGGGAATTCCAACAGAAAGTCCCATAATAATTACATAGAAAATAGTCTTCCGGATAATCTCTCCTTCTTTTCCTACAATCTTAGTAACTCCGGTTCCTAAAGCCACATTCATTGGTGAAATAATGGTACCAATCGCACCACCGGTAGTCTGTAAAGAAGCGATTATTAGACTATTAATTCCCAAAAATAAGGCTACATCTTTCTGAAAGGCTGCAAATACTATATTTGATGAGGTATTACTCCCCGTCATAAAGGAACCCAAGATGCCGATAAAAGGAGAAACACCCGGGAAAACACTGCTGGCTATTTCCGCTGTCCCCTTCGCTAAAAAGGAGGTCATTCCGGTTTCCATCATGACCACTGCCATCATACTCATCGTCATCACGGTAACTGTAGAAGGTATAGCTTGTTTAATCAAAGACCCCAATACCTCTCGCCCGTAATGTTTTTTCCATAAACCCTTTTTAATAAAATATATAATTGCAATTACAACTGATAAAAAAACAAGGGTACCGGGTGTAGTTAAAATAGCAATCGGGGAATAAGAAGCGGTCGCTTCATTGACGACCCCTAAGGCTGTTTCGGTCCGGGGGAATGAAAGACCGATTTCAAATTTAGAGAGCATGCTTTTTAAAGGTGTTAAATATATTCCAAAAGCCAAGATTAGAAGGGCATAGTAAGGTGCAAAAGCGGTATGGAAACTCATCGTATTTTTACTTTTCTTCTTTTTAACCGGATTATTATTATACCATCTAGTTTTAGGTAAAATCAGGGTCCCCACTCCCATACCAACTAAGCCTGCCACTAAGGACGCTATATAGGGTAAAACAAAGTTAGCAGTGACGATTAAAGTTAAGCCCATGCTTAAAGCTATCGCTAAAGCAGCCGGAGCTCCTTTTTTTAATCCTTCTTTACCATTATACAAATAGGAAATACTTAAACCGGTCACAATACAAACGATGGTTAAGAAGATACTGCTCCAAAAGGCAAGACCGCCGGGATCAAGATTGGTCATCTTAAGTAAGGCGGCATAAGAAGATCCTAAAGAACCGAAGGTTACCGACCAGGCCCTACCCAGTAAGGCAGAACTCGTAGCTATGACCGGGCTAAAACCGAGGCCGACTAATAAAGGGGCAGCAACTGCTACCGGGGTACCGAAACCGGCTACTCCCTGCAGTAAGGAAACAAACCCCCAACTTATGACTAAAAGCTGTAAGACCTTTGTCTTACCGGTTAAACCGGTAAAGGTTCTGGCGATGACATCAAATCCGTTTATTTTAGATACAATATTATATAAGGCCATTGCACCCCAGATTATATATAAAATAAAAATTGTTGTCCAAAGTCCTTTTAAGGAAGCAACTGCAAGTAGTTTTAGATTAGCTCCAAAAAATAAATATCCTATCACTGCAGCAGCAAACCAGCTGAATGCACCTGATTTACCCCCACTCCATCTAAAACCCATAATTAAGGTAAGTACTGCAACGATTGGAATAAATGATAAAAACCAGTAGAAAAAATTAAGTTCGAATTCCATGACATTATCTTCCTTTCAAGCAAGCACAATTTTTTATTAGTATAACAAAATATGATTTTACTGTCAATACTAAAATTATCCAATGTATGAATTTAAGCAATTATTTTAATACAATCATTTAATTTTTAGTTCTAAAAGCTTTACAATTTTATTTTAGTGTGATATATTAACTGTATTAATATTTATACTGAAATATAATTAAATATAAAAAGGAGGAGTTCTATGAGAAGGAAAGTATTGAGTATTTTTATCCTTACTAGTATCTTAGTAGTTGGTGTCTTTGGAATTGTAACCGCACAGGATTATCCGACAAAACCCGTCCAATTTATTGTCCCCTGGTCTCCCGGTGGTGGTAGTGACACTTTAATGAGAATAGTTGCTAAATATTTAGAAGAGTATATTGGTGAAGCCGTGCCTGTTATTAATAAACCCGGAGTAAGTGGAACCCTAGGTTTAAAGGAACTCAAAGAAAAACCGGCTAACGGTTATCATATAGGCCAGATCCATGAAGGTCTACTGGCTGCTCACCATGTTGGCATTACAGAACTAAATTATAATGACTTCACACCTGTAGCATCAATGACAAACTCGCCTCAGTTTTTAGCTGTAAGAGCAGATGCTCCCTACAGCAATCTGGAAGAGTTTATTGAATATGCTAAAAATAATCCAGGCGAAATCTCTTTTGGAGTTACTTTAAAAGGTATACCCCACATTTGGACAGCTATTTTAGAATCGAAACTAGAAACTAAATTCAATTATGTCGGTTATGAAGGTACCGGAGAAAGAGTTCAAGCCTTAGCCGGTGGTTTTATTGATGCAGGACCAATCGACTATGCTTCTGGTATCCAGTTTGTTGAATCCGGCAAATTCAAGTTTATTGCCTTTGCTGCAGAAGAAAGATCTGAAAAACTGCCTGATCTACCTACCTTTGCAGAACACGGTTATGACATTATCTGGAGTGTCCAGCGGGGAATAGTCGTACCCCAGGGTACTCCTCAAGATGTAATTGATGTATTAGAAGAAGGATTAAGAAAAACAGCTGATAATGAAGACTTTGTGGCCGATGTAGAAAAAGCAGGTGGAGAAGTTAAATTTAGAGGACAGGATAATTATATAAATTACCTTGAAACACTTGATAAAGATATAGCTGCTGTAGCAGATCAAATTGAATAATAGTTAATTTGAAATGAAAACAAAGAAAAAAGCTGTGGGGGACTTGATGATCAATCCCCTGCAGCCTATATTTAATTAATAATTTAAAGGAGTCTTAGATTATGGGTGAATTGATTGTAGGCATACTTTTTTTAATATTGAGTCTAATAATATTTTTCCAGGCTGGCAACTTGCCAGATTCGAGTTATGAACCACTTGGCCCTGCCGGTTTTCCCAGAATTATCGTGTTAGCGATGGGGATACTATCTATTTTTCTAATTGTTAAAAAATTAAAATCAATGGATTTAAGCCAAGCAGGATTAGATTTTAGAGAAATATTTAAGGAATATAAGTTGATTTTCATAACCCTGGTTAATTTTTTAATCTACATACTTATCATGAGGTATATAGGTTTTAGAATTTCAACCTTTATATTCGTCTTTACTACCCAGCTATTACTGGGGCCTAGAAAAGAAAAAAAATATCTCATAATTGGCTCGATTGCCCTGGTGATCAGTTTAGGTTCATATTATTTTTTCCAAAATTATCTGGGAGTTATCTTCCCGGCCGGTATATTTTTTGAATAAAAATTATTTGAATACTTATAAAAAGAGGGATTTCTATGATAGATATGTTTTTATTAGGATTTGAACATATATTAAGCTTTAACTTATTATTAAACATGTTTTTGGGAGTACTTGCCGGTATCATTGCCGGAGCTATTCCCGGATTCACAATTACGATGGCAATTATACTAACTTTACCCTTTACCTTTGCCATGAGCCCTACAGTCGGAATCGCAACAATGTTGGGAGTTTTCGTAGGAGGTCTTTCAGGTGGTTTAATTACTGCTGCCCTTCTAGGTATTCCTGGAACCCCCTCAGCGGTAGCAACTACCTTTGATGCTTTTCCCATGGTAAGAAATGGCCAACCCGGTAGGGCTCTTGGTATTGGTATTTGGGCTTCCTTTTTTGGTTCCTTACTGAGCATGGTACTATTAATAACCCTGGCACCTCAGGTAGCTAATTTAGCCATGAAGATCGGTCCCTGGGAATACTTTTCCCTTATTGTCTTTGCCTTAACTATAATTGCCAGTGTAACGGGTGATTCAGTAATTAAAGGATTAATGGCAGGACTTTTAGGTCTTTTAATCGCAACCATCGGTCTTGACCCCTTAAGCGGTACTGCCCGTTTTACCTTCGGGATCGGCTTTTTAGAAGCAGGGGTTCCCTTTTTAACAGTTTTAATAGGGATCTTTGCCGTCTCAAGGCTACTATCAGAACTAGAAAACAAAGAAGAGGTAAAACAGGGAGAAGAATTAGTGACAGGTAAAATTAAATTTGAGATTTTCACTTCCTTAAAAGAAGTTTTAGGACAGCCTATAAATTTGATAAGGTCTTCCTTGCTTGGAGCACTTATCGGAGCAATACCCGGAGCTGGAGCAAGTATTGCTAACATACTTGCCTATGACCAGGCTAAAAAAGGTTCGAAACACCCTGAAAAATTTGGTACAGGTATTCCTGATGGAATTATCGCTTCAGAGGCCGGCAATAACTCCACTGCCGGTGGAGGTCTAATTCCCATGATAGCTCTGGGTATTCCCGGAAGTGCAGTAAGTGCTGTAATGCTAGCAGCCTTACAGATTCACGGTATTAACCCTGGTCCCATGTTGATTATCAACAACCCGGAAATCGTTGGTACTATCTTTGTCGGCTTTTTCATTGCCACAATTTTTATGCTTCTTATTCAGTTTTGGGGAGCAAGATTGTTTTTGAAAATAACACATATTCCAAAGTATATTCTGGTACCAACAGTTATGGCTTTATGTGTAATTGGTTCCTACCTCTTAAATAATAGATATAGTGACCTTTACATCTTATTCGTAATGGGGGTAATAGGATATTTCCTCAAAAAGTACAACTTTTCTTTAGCACCTGTTATCTTGGGAGTTATATTGGGTCCAATTGCTGAAACTAATTTAAGAAGGGCCATGATGACAAGTCAGGACTGGACACTCTTTTTTACAAGACCAATCTCACTCGGCTTTTTAATCTTAGGCTTACTTTCAATAATGTATTCCATCTGGCAGAACTATTCTGTCAAGAAAAAAGCAAATAATACTTAAACTATTAAAGGGGTTGAAATAATGGCAGAAAGATATGTATTAACCGAAATGAGCTGGCCGGAAGTAGAAAAAGCTTTAAAAACTGTTGAAATAGCAATTATCCCGGTCGGTGCTCATGAACAACACGGGCCAAATCTAGCCGAAAGTTGTGATGCAGTTCGGGCGCGGGAGTTCAGTAAATTAGCAGCAGAAAGACTTTACCCTTATGTAGTTGTAACCCCAACTATTAATATGGGAATTTCATACCACCACATGCCCTTTCCCGGCACTATAACATTGAGGCCAGAAACACTGATTGAATTGTTGCGCGATATATGCAACTCACTGAAAAAACATGGGCTTAAAAAGTTCTTGTTTCTTAATGGCCACGGGGGAAATTCCACAACCTTAGATATCGCCACAAAAATTTTGCATGAGGAAGAAAATATTGAAGTAGCTCAGGTCAAGTATACCGACCTGGCTCCAGAGAGCCTGGCAAAATATATCCATTCGGAAGAATTCGGTCACTCCTGTGAAAGGGAGGTTTCGGAAGCTCTTTATTTAATACCAGAGATCGTGAAAACAGACAGTATTGAAAAAAGTAAGACTAAAAAATTTCCTATTAATAATGTGTCTCCGGTAAGCGGTGGTCCTTTTACCATGGGTTATAGCTGGGATCAAAAAAGTATCAATGGAGCCCTGGGAGATGCCACCCAGGCCAGTAAAGAAATTGGAAAAGCAATCTGTGATGAGGCCTTAGATAATTTAGCCAAATTCATTGAAGAGTTCATGGCTTATAAAAAATAATTTTAAAAACAGATTAAATGGGACAGCGGATTATCGGCTGTCCCTTTTTGTATTAAATATTAAGTTTTTCATAAATTTTATAAGGTAAAGCCATAATTAATTGATCTTTAGCTATTTTACCGTGCGGCCTGCTGCCACCGCATCCCAAGGAAATATTTACTTTCCCTTTCTTAAGAGGAATAGCAGTAGCTTCACCACACATTCCTCCCACACCGCTTATAAAGCTTTCTGTCCAATCACCTTTTAGTTTTGTTACTTCTCTTATTATCGGCATGAATTCTTGCGGAGTCCCAATTTTCATAACTATATCCGGCTCTATATCAGGTGCTTGGTTAAGAGGAAAATATATTATATATTTTTCACCATAATCTAAGGTGTGAGATTTTTTAAGGTAATGCCGGGCTTTTTGTCTGGTCTCCGCATCATTCCAGGCCACCAGGGTAGATGCTAAATTATTTAACTTCTCTTTATTAAATTTTTCTAACCCTAAATTAAATCTGGCTAAAGGACAGTTAATATCCTGATGGAAAGTATAAAATGTCTTGCCTTTTCTAGCTTCTCCCACAAAGGCACAGTAACTTCTGCTCGTTTTAACTCGGTTTATATTATCTGGCTTATTAGTTTTTATTTTTATACCCATTTCATTCTTTAACATATCATATTACCCCTAATAATTATTAATACATGTAATCTCGAGTTAAAGGTAATTCTATATTCTTACCTTTTGTAAATAATATTTGGTGAACAGAAGTATCAAGAAAGCGGAAAGTAGCAACTACTCCTGCCAGAAATAGTCTCCATCTCCTTACAAACTTCTCATCAAACATCTCTTCGACTTCATCGGTTACTTCTTCATAATTATCATACCAGTTTTCCGCTGTCAGTGAATAATGGAATCCGATATTTTCTACATCCTGTACTAAAAAATTATGTTCGGGTAGTTCCCAGATAACTTCCCTGAGAGAAGGTATATATCCCCAGGGGAAAATATATTTTTCGAGCCAGGCATTAGTGGGTTGTTCTTTGGGGTGAGTTATCGTATGTAGTAAGGATAGACCGCCTTCTTTTAACATTTTATTGACAGCTTCAAAATATTCGGGAATGTGCTCCTGACCAACATGTTCAAACATTCCGATACTTACTATTTTATCAAACTCAACATCTTTTTCAGCTAAATCTCGATAATCCTGTTCCCTGATCTCAATACTATCTTCTAAACCTTTTTCAGCTACTTTTTGGCGAGCACCCTCTACCTGTTCTTCACTTAAGGTGATGCCAACTACTTTTACTCCATACTGTTCTACCGCTTTAATCGCTACTGAACCCCATCCACAGCCAATATCAAGCAGTTTTTCTCCGGGCTGTAGATTCATTTTCTTCAGAATGTGGTCTATCTTTTGTAATTGAGCTTCTTTTAGATCATCATCTTTAGATTTAAAATAGGCGCAGGAATAAGTCATAGTCTCATCCTGCCAAAGTTTAAAGAAATCATTACCTAAATCATAATGATCCTGTACACCTTCTTTTTGATCTTCAAAAGTAGCCTCTTTTTGATGTTCCCAGAATTCATCCGGGATATAATCCCCGGCGTCTTCCATTAACCGGTTAACATTTCTGGCCCCTAACTTTAATACTTCTTTTAAGTTTCCTTCCAGATCGATATCGCCTCTCATGTAAGCTTCGCCAAGCTTCAATTGAGGCTGCTTGCGAATCTCATTTAACGCAAGCTTTTCATTAAAGATGATTCTAAATTCTGAGTCTTGTTCAGGCTGATCTCCGAAACTGTCTGTCTGACCGTCCCAATAAGTTACCTCAAAATTTGCTCCTTGTACTTTGTTAAATACCATCTGTAATAGCTTCTTTTGAAACATATTTATTACCCCCTATTTAGATATTAGCTTAAATCATTAATAATCAATAATTTGCTAAAAGGAATAATAGAGATAATGGTCTATTGAAAATAAATCTTATATATTACTTTAAATATTAAAGTGTAATACCCTTTTTTATTTTTTAACAAATGTTCATTAAAATCAGGCTCTCTTATAAGCCCTTTCCCTATCTTTATGGTATTTTGAAAGAAAGTAGTTCAAAGTAACTACTGAAACCAAGGATGTAATACCTAATAACAGCCAACTGTATGCATAAGTGCCGGTCCTGTCAGCTATATATCCAAAGATAGGCGGACCCACTATAATACCGATTCTAATGAATAAAAGAGAAAGTCCAATCCCCATCCCTGCCTTTTCTTCTCCGACCTGATCTGATACTTCAGAAAAATATAGGCCGTGCCAGCCCCGCCCGGTCGCTCCCAGGAGAAAAGCTAAAACCATGATAATGGGTAAAGCTGGATTAAAGTTACTTAAAAAGGCAAAGGCGAGAGAAACTAGACTCATCAATATACCTACAATAAAAAAGCCTCTTCTTTCAACTCCACCCAGAAGTTTACCGTTTAAATAACCCCAGCCTGTTCTGCCGACCATACTCCCGACCTGTAATACCATAAAACCTAGTCCGGCTGTTACTTCAGAAAAATTATAATCAGTAAATAAAAAGAAACTAAAATGCGTAACTACCACACCAGATACCGCTCCAAAAATTATTCCTAAAACACATAATAATACCAAATATTTATTATTAAAAAATAAACCAATATTCTTTAAAAAGGAATTATTGGAATCTTTTTTAACCTGGTCAGAATTATTATTTTTGTCCTGATAGGTAAAATAAAAGACTGCTCCCACTATTAGAAATAGGCCGCCTAATATAATGACTAACATCTTCCAGCCTAACTGCACTCCTAGCCAGGGCAGTACACTGGCGCCTGCCACTCCTCCCAGGGCAAAACCCATGGTCATAATTCCCATGGCGGTGGCCTGGTTGTCTCCCCTAAACCATTCCGCAACTGCTTTACTAGTCGACGGTAATATGATGCTCAATCCTAAGCCATTTAACATAGCAAATAACATCAGTAAAATGAAGCCATTGGCCAGGGAATGAAGGGTTATGAATACTCCCATGAAAGATAAACCCCAGAATATACTGCGTTTAACACCAAAATAATCGGCAATCCGGCCCGAAAAAAGTACTACTACGGCCATACTGATAAACAGAAAGGTGGAATATAGTCCCACCTGAGCTCTCGTTAAATCAAATTCAGCCTGTAAAAAGGGAAATAAGGTCATTATACCATTTCTATATACACCAGCGAAAAATCCAGCTGCTGTTATTATCATTAGAACTTTCCAATTAAATTCGTTATTACTACTTTGATTATCTTGCATTATGGACACTCCTTTAGCATCAATGTATTAAGAATTAAATATATAATATTTTTATTATGCCTATCTTAGATTATCTTATTATAACAGTTATCAGCATCATTATAAACAAAATAATAACATATTTTTAAGCTTCTTTATGTAAAAAAATAACCCCTCGAATGAGGGGCAATTTATTTATATATATTAAATTATATTTTATTTTACAATCATTACAGAACTTTTTGCATGTCTTACTACTTTTGCAGTTATACTTCCTAAGAAAAATCTTTTTATTCCACCGATACCTTTATCAGCCAATACTATCATGTCAATATCATTTTCTTCCGCATAATCACAGATTACATCAGCTGGGTCTCCATACTTTATGATTTTCTTTATTTTGGTATCTACATCTTTAAAATGTTCTGCAGCTTCTTTCAATATCTTCTGGGCTTTTTCTTTTATTTCTTCTTTATTCATTTCTCTTAACTCTTCAATTGTTTTATCAGGGATATATGCATCTACTTCTCTTAACTTTATATCAGGTGATTCCAATACTGTGATTATATCAACTTCACTTTCAATGGACTTGACCATTTCTGCTAACTTGTCAGCCGCTTGTTTAGATTTCTCCGAACCATCTACTGCCAATAGAATCTTCTCCATGATACCCCTCCTTTTCGTTGCTTTTTGTTATTATAAAATAAATATTATGACGGGGTACATTTTTTATATTATTTCTTCTTACAATATAATTATATCTAATTTTACAGAATTTTTCCATAAATATTTTGGTTATTTCAAAATAATTTATTTGAATATATTTTTTCTTTACAACATCTCCCTTTATATCTTTTTACCTTTGTTGACTTTTATTCAATACTATCTCCTATAAAGTAATCTCCCATTCTGAGAAAAAAAATAACCCCGATAAAGGGGCTAATATTTGTAGAAATTTATGTAATTTTATTTTACGATATTTTCTTTCCTTCTGATGATACTGACTTATCATTTTTATAATAGATCTTATAACTTTTTTGGTCTATACCGTATTTATTGACCAATTTTTGAATTAATTTATTAACCACATTGGGACTTAACTTGGTTTCAATATAGATCTTCCTATTTTTTAACTGCATTGGTTCTGGTTCTTTAATTTGATCTTTGTTGTAAGAAAAATAGGAACGACTGATAAATTTAAAATCGTCATCATTAATAAAGGCCACAAACTTGTCAGGGTTCCTGTTTTTTAATAACTTGCAGGTCTCTACCAACATATCTGACCAGCTCTCTACTTCCTTACCTTCCTCCTCGATATAAAAGGCAGAAGGCTCTTTTTCTCTGAAATTTTCATCAAGATAATGAACATTATTCTCCTGATTGTTGTAAGTGTCCCCCTGGTCTTCAAACATCTGGCTGATTTCTGAAGCACTAATTTTATCTGGCTCAGATTCCTCTTTATTTTCTTCTTGTTCAGCTTGTTTTCTGATTTCTTTTGTGTTTATCTCCTCGATTACTTCTTCCTGTTTTGGATCATTATCTTCCTCAAATTTTACTTTTTCTTCCTCTTCTCCGTTTTCTTCCTTATCTTCTGATAATATTGATTTCTCCTCTTCTTCTTTCAGAAATATTTCAGCTTCCTCTTGCATCTGAGGAGTTTTATTTATTTCTAATTCAGGTTCTTTATTATCTTTTTCTTCATAAACAGGTTTAGACCCTTCTTCATTTTCATCTGAAACTAAGTTAATAATGTCTTCTAACTTTTTTATGTAATTTGAAATATCTTCTGATTTATCGATGAAATTTCTAGCCTTATTATATTTATTATCCAACATGAGATCGGGCATCGATTCACTAATTTCCATATTAGTGCTCAACATAACTTCCTGTAATTCGATTAAGGTATCTTTTATTTCTTCGGCTTTTTCGGGAAAATTTTCTTCTAAAAACTTGGATAAATTATCTATTTTATCCATTTTAACACCTCCCTTTAGGTGAAAAGTATACAAAGAATCTATATTAAATACTTAATTTTTAACTATTTTCTCTAGTACTATATATAATTAGAGATAAATTGATATTCTCCTTCTTTATATAATAATTATTCAAAAAATGAGGTTATTTGCCACCTCCAACAGTTATTTACAAAAAGGGCTTTTTTATTTAAAATGATATTTCTAATAATATTAGGCAACTCTAAACTTTCTCTACTCAATTATAATAATCGATAGATATCAAATAATATTAAACGAAAACAAGTTCTCTCTCTGCTAATTATCTCTTTATTACTTGTTTAGAAAACTCTTTTCTATGTATTATAATGAATTTGTGTTATTGACATTCCTCACTTAATATCTTCAAAATTTCAGAAAGTACCAATTCGGGACTTTTATCAGTTGTTTCCACAACATAATCGTTTTCTAATCTATTAATTTTATGGTTACAATTTAAAGCATCCTCAATATTTAATAATCTTTGCTTATCTCTTATCTTTATTCTTTTTCTCAATTCATCGTCTTCACATTTGAGAACAATATACAAAAAATTGTCTTGTTCTCTTTTTAATAACTTTTTAAACCTGTTCAGCCTTTCCTGAGTAGGAAAAACAAAAGAAATTATAATATTTTTTATTCCATATTTTATAAAGTTTTCTGAACAGGCTGCTATATTATCCTGCATTAAGTTTAACCATTCGGTATTATTTTCTAATGGGACTGTCCTAGCCAAATCATCACCGTCAATTAAAGCATATCGACTCTTAAGATTATCTTGGAGTAGATTTAGTAAAGAAGATTTTCCAACTCCCGGGGCTCCATTGATTATTATATAGGTCATTATTACACCTCAAAAAATTTATAATAAAAACCCTGCCCCAAGGACAGAGTTTTCTTGATTACAACTTTCTATTATTCATCAGCTAGGTTATCAAAGTAACCTTGAATTAAGATGACCGGGGTGCCTTTGTCACCACTACCACTGACCAAGTCACATAAACTACCCAGTAAATCTGTTAATCTTCTGGGGGTAGTGCCTTGTGATTTTATATTTGCTACAAGGTCTTCTTCCTTGTTTTTAATTTCTTCTTTCATTGAATTTAATAGTTTTTCACCTTCAAGGTGTTTAAGGTCATTGTCGGCCAGGTATTTAATTTTTACTTCCGAAGGTGTCCCCTCTAACCCTTTGGTATAGGCGGGTGAGACCACCGGATCGGCTAACTCCCAAATTTTGGCGGCCGGGTCTTTAAAAGCGCCGTCTCCATAGATCATTACTTCTACATCTTTACCGGTCAGATCTTTCAACCTGTTTTGGATATCATTAACCAGTTCTTGTCCATCTTTTGGAAATAATTTAAGTTCTGTATCGGAAGCTTTATTAGAACCTAAAAGTCCGTATTCCTTATTATAACCTTTGCCTTTATCTTCTGTACAAATATCATCTAGTCCAAGTACTGTTTCGGCTCCCGCTTCTTTTAACTTACTTTTGGTTTTAAACCGGGTGTGAATATCGGCTGCTAAAACCTCTTTTGTATAATCTAAAATGGTTTCAGCTCGATTCGAAAGAATAATCTCTATCTCTGTATTCTGCTCTTGGGCTACTTCTTTATATAAATCAACATAATTTACACCGGTAAAAGGGTGTTTATAGTCTCCAAAGTATTTATAATATTCTTCTTCACTTATCGTATCTGAATAAGGGTTAAAATTATGTTCGACCATGGCTTTTTCATCTATTAAGGGATTACCAACTTCATCGTTGGGATAACTTAACTGAAGGTATATCTTCTTTTCACTTCTTGCAATTCCTTTTAATATCATGGAAAACCTATTTCTGCTTAAAATAGGAAAAACAATACCTATTTCATCAGAAGTAAATTTTTGATTGATTTCTTCCGCAATATCGTCAATTTCTATGTAATTCCCCTGGGCTCTTGCAACTATTGATTCTGTAATACCAACTACATCCTGGTTCTTCAATTCATATCCCTCATTTTCCCATGACCTTTTTAAATATTTGACCACAACTTCGGCCAGATTGTCTCCTTCTTTAATAATGGGAAGTCTGATACCTCTTACCTGTGCACCAATTGTTCGCATATCCTACACTCCTCTGTTATTTTTTTATCTATCTTTAAAAAAGATAATGTTAATAATCTTCTATATAAAATTATTATTAATCTTCTTTAGTTATTAAATTGATATCGCTTAAACTGATTAATAAATAAA
>DATGCJ010000264.1:0-3558 GCA_035312025.1 Halanaerobiales bacterium
TATTTATAATATTATTAACCAAAAAACATATCTTTTAAAGTTATACTACTATAATATTGCTTAAAGTTTTATTTATCCCTTCCTAATAAAGAAAAATATCCTCCTAAATACTAAATAAATAGCATTTAAGAGGAATTTAAAAGCAATTACATATCTTCAATTTTAGAGCTTATTATAATATCTCATTCAATTTTTCTTTATATACTTTAAAATCACTCTGGCCGTACAGGACAAATCTTATCTTCTTTATGCTATCTAAATTATCTAAATGGTCATTCACTGTGTTTAAAGTGATTTCGGTTGCTTCTGCTATTGGATATCCAAAAGCACCTGTTGAAATTGCTGGAAAGGCTATTGATTTTATCTCATTTTTTTCTGCTAAATTCAAGGCATTTTCATAGCAATTGCTTAAAAGTTTTTCTTCAGGTTTATCTCTTCCATATACAGGTCCGAGAACATGGATAACATAATCATTGGGTAGATTAAATGCATCTGTGATTACTGCTTCACCCGTTTGAATAGGGGCTTTTGATCGGCAGGCCTTTTCTAATTCAGGGCCAGCCGCCCGGTGAATTGCGCCTGCTACTCCCCCACCTATTTTTAATTGGGCATTGGCTGCATTGACTACCGCCTCAATATCCTCTTGAGCAGCGATATCTCCCTTAACCAGTTCAAGGTCGATCCCTTTTAACTTCTTTCTCATAGGAATACCCCCTTGGTCTAATTTATCTTTGTCACGAGTAATGACTTTACCAAGAAAGCCAATAACCAGCCCAATAACCACTGCCAAAACAATTGAATAAAACCAGCTATCAATTTGTAAAGATAATGAAGCAGCTAAAACAGCACTTAATACTATGACAATTATTAGCTTATTCTTAATAATATATCATCCTTCCCGATAATTAATATTAATCTGGGTAGACATTTCCGCTCTCAATGATAAACCAACTTCCTCCACTTTGGCCGAGGACTAAGTAAACATTCCAACCAACTTGAGCCAGTGAGCTAATTTCATTGGATACCTTTACTGGCCCTACTTTTTTGTTTTCTGCCGAAAATGACTCTAGCCAGAGTTCGCCTTTTTTTATACTAGTAATTACAAAATATTCCTCTTCGAATTCATCATAATTATATATACTATTCCTAATACCCTCATCGTATAAGAGTTCGGAAAGCTCTTCTACTTTAGGTAAATCATCTTTCTTTTCATTAACTAAATCATATAAATCATTAAACTTTTCCTCTTCGATATAAGAATTTTCCTTTAACCATTTAACAAATTTCCTTAATACAGTACCAGTATTTTTCATTAATTCCTTACTTCCCCAAACTTTTTTGATCATAAAATAGGTCATGAAATCATCCAGTAAATAACCCTTGATTTTGTCTATAGAATAAATCTCACAAAAGTCTGTATCTTCATTAAACTTTTGCTGTTTATAAGATTCAATTTCCTCTTCATCTAAATACTGATATGCATAACCATCTAAATACTTTTCGAAAAGATCCATCACATCACTATATTTATTAAAAGTCCTTTTAGCCAGTCGCTCTTTCTGTTCCTCTAAAAATTTTCCAAAAATATCTTTTAGGCATTCCAAGAGATAAGCCTCCTTTGTATTTAAAATATTATTCTTTATTTGTTTCAAAAGGAAGTTCTTTGATTTTATCTATATCGTTATCTTCTTTTTTTATTCCAAAAGGAATCCCGCCCGAAGTATAGATAGCTATATATTCAAACTGGCCCTCCATATAGGATTTAGGCCGATTATCTGCCTCAAATATATCCTCATTTTTTTCAGTATCAAAATTTCCTAACCTTGTTAACTCAGCAGAGACGGCAAAGAGATCAAACTCATATCTTTCCCAATAAGCTCTTTCTATATCTTTGCCTTCCTATTCAGTAATCCATTCTCCCACATCTTCTAATCTTTCTTTTTCATTATAGTTCTTTAGCTATTTAGCCGTTATTTCGGTCTCCTTCAATATATTTTATACCGTGTTCCTTACACCAGTCTTTGGCTATTTCTATATAGATATATTCTTGATAATCATACCAATCATCTGCAATCCCATATTTATGAATATTCTCTTTAAATCTCCTAAAGGCCCCACTTCCTTTAATAGAATCATACATTATCTCACTTAATTCATCATCTTCTATAGAAAGACAAAATGCTTCCATTATATCATAATCATTAATATCATGACGATCGGGTAATCGAATATAGTCCATAGTAGATATAATATCTTCCGCCCTTTTTATACTGTCATGCTGCCACTCGGGAAAATCTTCTAAATCATAATCATCTTCAGCAGCTCTCAATTCCTCATCTGATATATAATAAACCTTACCATCTTTTTTGTAATAAAAATAATTGCTTTCCATTGTATGCAGTTCAATCGCTTCCAAAACATCTTCTAACTTTACAGTAAGTTCCATCTTCTCCCCCCATATTTTAAGTGTTTTTTATGCCATTATTATTAACTATACTGGCTTATCCTGTCTGAAATTAATAACATCTTTCCAATCAAAACCTATGGTTTCTTCATACCAAGCCGGCCATTTTTGACACCAGATAGGAACTTGACATTCTTTTACCCTTTCCATTGGATAGTATGGTTTAATATCTAAAACAGGTGAGTTCTCTTCTGCATCTATAAATGAAGTGTGAATTATCCCCTCTTTATAGTCGATACTCTTGATTTTTATGATACTGCTCATGATTGGATTGGGGCGGGCCGGAGCTCTGGTTGAAAATACGCCCATCTGGTCCGGACCTTGTTTGAATATTTTACCAAATAATAATTTTTTCCTGTCTTCGCTGGTATCAGCAAGATGAGCCCACCATAAAAGTTGTATATGAGAAAACCCTTCCAGGCTTTGCAAACCTCCCCTATATCTTCGACCTAACTTTATAAAAAACTCCTCATCGTCCTGACATATAATCCCGATCTGATTAATTTCAAACTTACCCAAGGACATAAAATCCCCTTCTTTCTCATATTTTTTATCTTATTTATTATTATAATTAAAGTTTTTCGGTTACTACGGCTAAAGTTTTAGATTTAGGAGTATATTTTTGGCCGGTCAAATCAGAATAAAAAGCATGGTTAATAAAACCAAATTGCTCTAATACCTCACTAATAGTTTCTTTGTTATAGAAATGTTCAAATATTCTATATAAAGATATCTCTTCTTCTTCATTAACTATAATAGTCTGATTTAAATATGTATCAACCTCCGTATAGAAAAATGTTTCTGTTAAAGATAAGTAAGGTTTTTCATCCCAGAAACCTTTTTGGGCTAAATCCCAGCTTTTACCAAGATCATCTTTATCTCTATTTTGGGCCGTAAAAACATCAAATATAAATAAGCCTCCGGGTTTTAAAGCTCGATAAATAACATTAAGTAACTTATTACGTTCTTCATTAGTTAAAGCCCCTAGTTCACAATACAGAAGTAATACGACATCAAACTCTTCTTCATATTCAAGTGTTAAAAAGTCCTGTACTTTATATTCCACATCTAATTCTTCATTCTCCATTTGAGTT
>DATGCJ010000265.1:0-6134 GCA_035312025.1 Halanaerobiales bacterium
CTCTATAACCAGCTGAAAGATATGGAAAAAGAGCTAGAACTTTATGAAAAGATAAGGCTGCTTTATGTGGCCATGACCAGGGCAGAAGATAAGTTGATCTTAAGCGGCTATACAAAAAATAACCGCAAACTTACCTTTGAAGACAGTAAAAGCTGGTTGGACTGGCTGGCTACCTATCTGGATAAGGAAAGTTTTGATAAGTCGGAAGAAATATGTTTTAATTATGATAACGAGGCACTAAAACTAAAGGTTAATATAATTGAAGATGAAAAATTTAAAACAGACCTCGATATAAAACAAAAAGAAATAAGTGAAGATATTATTATAAATGATTGGGATAAGCAAGCAGAATGGGAAAAAATTTCAGATAAAATTTCACCGATTGAAATTGAAAGTAAAGAACATAAAGCCGAGATAAGTGTGACGGGTTTAATGGAGTATGAGAGGTGTCCCAGACTATATTACCTCCGTCACATAAAGAGAATACCTGATTTAGATGCTTTAAAAGCAAAAAGTGATAAAATACAATATAATGAAAACACAATTGACCCTCTTAAAAAAGGACTTATAATCCACCGTCTTTATGAATTAAGTGGTTTAGAAGAGGAACCGGCCAAGTATATAGACCAGGTATTAACGGAAATGAACTATGAAGAACTTGACCAAGGTAAAAAAGCAGATTTAATAGATATTTTAAAAAGTTACCAAACCAGGGAAAAATATTATTTAGATAAAAAAGCAGACCTAAGTAAAGATTACCATGAAAAAAGGTTTACCTTAAACTTTCCTAACTTTTTTTTAAAAGGAACTGTAGATAATATTTATCTTTATCAGGATGGTGAGATAGAGATAATTGACTTTAAAACAAATAATATTAAAAAAGATGAAGTAAAAACTACAAGTGAAGACTATAAAATGCAGTTAGAAGCTTACTCTCTGGCTGTCAGCAGTCTATTCAATAAAAGTAAAATCAAATACAGGATTGAATATTTAATTCCAGAAGTAAATTATAGTAAGATTCTAAACCGAGGGGAACTTAATTCAATAAGAGCTAAAATAAAAGAATTAGGTAATAAAATAGCAGTTTCTAATCGAAAAGAGGATTTTAATACTATAGCCGATCAGAACTGTCGATACTGTATTTATGGTCAGCTTTGTGGAAAGAAAAATAATATAACTAAAGAATATTAAGGGGGTATTTAAAGATGAAAGTAAAAAAAGCAGTAATTCCAGCCGCAGGTTTAGGAACAAGATTTTTACCAGCAACCAAGGCCCAGCCCAAAGAAATGCTGCCGATAGTAGATAAACCGGCCATTCAATATATAGTGGAGGAAGCAGTCCAGTCTGGAATAGAGGATATAATAATAATTACCGGTAAACATAAGAAGAGTATAGCAGATCATTTTGATAAAAACATCGAATTAGAAATGGCCTTAAAAGAGAAACAGAAGGCAGAACTATTAGAAATAGTTGAAGACATTTCATCCATGATTGATATCCATTATGTAAGACAAAAAAAGCCAAAAGGCTTAGGTCATGCTATTTACTGTGCCCGAACCTTTATAGGCGATGATCCCTTTGCTGTTTTGTTAGGTGATGATATAGTTGTTTCAGAGAAACCGGTCATTCAGCAGATGGCTGAGGTTTATGAAAGAGAAGAAAAACCCATAATTGGAGTACAGAAGGTTCCCCATATGGATATTTCAAAGTACGGGGTGGTGAAATATAAAAACTCTAAGGACAGACTTTACGAGGTTGAAGAATTAATTGAAAAACCGTCCGTAGAAGAAGCCCCTTCCGATCTAGCAATAATGGGTAGATATATAATAACGCCTGATATTATGGAAATATTAGCAAATACGAAACCAGGCAAAGGAGGGGAGATACAGCTTACAGACGCTTTAAATGAATTAGCTCATCGTAGAGAAGTTCAGGCTTATGAGTTTGAAGGTGACAGATATGATGTTGGTAATAAATTAGGTTTCCTACAAGCTACTGTAGACTTTGCACTTGACCGAGGAGAACTAGGAGAAAAATTTAGAAAATATCTTAAAAAAATTATCAAATAATTTATTAAAAAGGATGTGAAACAATGAAAAAACTAGCAGTTACTTTACTGGCAGTCATGTTTATGCTGACTTTCACTTTCAACACAGCCGCAACTGATATTACAGCTAAGTCTTATGGGATGGGGGGAGCATATACCGGTTTAGCCGATGATGCGACTGCCATGTTATATAACCCAGCTGGACTTAGTGATAGTGGTTTTATGGGTTTACAGTTCGAATTTGGCATGGGAGCTTCTAATATCGATAAAATGAGTGAATTAATAGGTGATATAGAATATTTTGCTGAGGACTTTGATGTAAATAGTCCGGAAGATATAAAAGATATTAATGAACTGTTTAATGACTTTCCAATTATAAATGTTGATAATCAAATATTTGCCGGCGGTAATTTCTCTTCTTTTGGAGTAGGTTTTAATATTGATAATAGATTTGATACAAACAAGCCTTCCGATGAGATTATTAATGCCACTAATATAACCAATACTTCCGGTATTCTATCAATTAGCCGGGACCTTAATACAGATTATAAAGAGATAATAGGGATCTCATATGGTGTGAATATTAAGACTTTAAGAACTGATTATGTTGAGGTAGAATTAGTAAATAGTGCTACTAATAAGAAAGCTTCTGTCGCCACTGCCAAAGGTAGTGGAGTTGGATTAGATGCGGGCGTTTTGGTGAATTTTACTCCCAAACTAAAGTTTGGAGCGAACTTTAAGAATATTCTCGCGCCTGATTATGATTTGGAAGGGGAAAAAGAAGTATATGATTATTTAGCAGCTGAGGGTGCAAACACTGACACTTCTAATTTTACCAAAACCTATTCTCCCAAACAGAGCTATAGACTGGGTGCTTCCCTTGATATACCTGTAATTAATGGAACTGTGGTAGGAGATATTGAAAATTATACTGATTCAGACAAATCGGTCATCCATTTAGGAGTTGAAAAAAGGCTGATGTTCAATGGGTTGTCTTTAAGAGGGGGCATGTATAATCCTTCTGATGAAGATCCCACCTTAACAATGGGGTTAGGCTTTAATTTAGCATCCCTTCACTTTGATATGGCTATAGGCAGTAATGATGGTTTTAGCATTAATTTAAATGGGGCTGCCTCATTGAACTTCCAGTTTTAAATAAAATTAAAATAGAAGTAATAAATCCTCAGGTGTATAATACATACCTGGGGTTTTTTATTTAAATTAGAAATAGTTGGATTATACTATTAAATTCATTAAAATGATATATAGCACTCCAATAAGATGTTTCTAGTTATCTAATTAATTTATTCACTATATAAGTACCTAATCCTGATAAATGTGTATAAATCTCATTAATGATAAAATATGGTAAATTTTGCAGGAATATAGAGTTTAATACTTAATATAGAAATTAATACACAAAATAATATATAAAATTTAGAGGAGGATTAGTAAATGAAAAAATATTTAATTTTAATGTTAATGTTGGTTATGGTATTTACACTCAGTAATGTTGGTACAGCTTATTATGACGAAACTATGACCTATTACGATTCTGTAATTAATACAGGGGATGTAGTAAATTTAGGAAATGTTGTTGGCTATGATATTAGATTATCCGATAGCAGTCCGTTACATCTACTAGAAGCAAGATACTATTTCAATGATGATACAATAGTTGATTTCCAAACATATTCTTTTTCTAATAGTACTTTTACTGAAAATTTTAATTTTAATCTTGGTTATGAGTTTTTGAACAAAAATAATTGGAAGATGAAGTCAAATTTATATAGAAATCATAATGGAGACTATTTTACATCAATATATACAGATAAAAAAATGAACAAAAAATTAACATTGCATAATAATTTTAAAGTAGGGTTTTATGATAATTATACCGGAAAATCTTTTGCTACAGGTTTAACCTATAATGTAAATGAAAAAAACGACCTAAGAGTAGGATTATCCCGTGGTGGATATAGTGAGAAATTCGGTGAGTTATTTGAGAATTTATTTATAAGGTCTGCTTTAAAAACAAAAGTGAACAAAAATGTTAATAATATACTGTCCTTTGAAAAGGGTTTTAATTATGACAATTTGATTTTACGTGAAGAAATTATCTATAATCCAAGTGATGACATTTATTTAGAAGGCTTTTTTAAATTAGATACTAAAGCTGACAATAATTTAGGATTTGAAATGCAGAAGGGTTTAACAGAAAACGTATTTGTTACAGCTGAATATACTAAAGTTCTTTCGGATGATAGTCCAAGTTGGATATATACAGGGTTAATTTATAAATTCTAAATCATATTATTAAATATTAATATATCGACAGGGTGCTTTTATTAAATTATTAGCGCCCTGTTTTTTTATGTGATAAATTATTAATCAATATATTTAGGTAAATGATTAAGAAATAGTAAATCTAATTAGAGTTATTGTAATATTTCATCTTTTTAGATTGACAATAGATATAATATATAATAAAATGAATTCAAGTTCATAAAAAGGAGTTGATATTTTGCCCAAGATTATAGATAACATCGAAGAGAAGATATACAATGCGGCTTTCGAGCTTTTCACTAATAAAGGATATGACTCCGTGAACATGAAAATGGTTGCTAAAAAGACTGGTATTGCAGTCGGCACCTTATATAATTATCATCAGAATAAAAAACAATTATACCTGGATGTTTTTAAAAACAGTTGGGACGATACTTATAATAAGATAGATGCAATTTTAAAGGAAGAGAACAGAAAGGATAAATTAAAAAGCTTAATAAATATCTTATATACCGATATATCGAAAAGGAGAGGCTTTGCCCAGGAGTTAATTAAATCCAATGAATTAAAAGAACTAGGCATGAAATTTGTGGAAGAACTCAAAAATGAGTTAAAGGGCAAGATAAAAGAAGCTTTGACAGCTTATATAAAGTATAAAAAGGCAAACATTTCTGAAGATAAAAAGGCCCGATTGGTACAACTCATTTTCACAGAAATTATAGCCTTAAATAACGAGTTCAGTTCTGAAAAAGAAAAAAATTTAGTTTTTATTATGGAATTAGTAAATTCAACTTTAGAATGAATTTTTTTGCCATTTAAATGAAGTGTAGTTCATAAAATTATAAGGAGGTTTTTCTATGATTATTTCTTTCGACCCTAAATTAAATGGATTTCTTGTAGAAGTCAAAAAGAAAAGTGATTTATTCTACCAGCTTATCAAGAAAAAGAGCTTTGAACTGCTGGAAAATAAGAACAAATTCATCATCGGTTTTATCGAATACGAAGATGTGGAGTTTGATTTTCAGAAGGAAGATTAAAAATTAGATAAACAATCACCATATCCCTTTAAATATAATGCTCAATTTCACAAATTTGCAGGTTTTAATACTTAGTGATAAGATATATTAAAAGGAAATTAATAATATTTCATTAACAAAAGGAATGTGGGTGTTTTGTATGGAAATATTAATGGTGATTTTCTCCTATTTGTTTGGTTCCCTGTCTTTTGCACAGGTTTTGGCAAATAGGAAGAACATGCAGCTAAATAAAGTAGGTACAAAAAACCCGGGTGCCTATAATGTATACAGCCAAATCAGCCATAGTTGGGGAATAACATCAGGTGCGTTTGATATTTTCAAAGGCGCTTTTCCAGTATTTATCGGTAGATTTATCTTTAACTGTGATTTCACCTATCTGGTATTAATTACAGCGGCTGCCGTCATGGGTCATATTTGGCCGATCTATTTCAACTTTCATGGGGGGCGAGGACTTGCTACTTCTCTAGGTACCCTATTTGTATTCGACTTTTATTTAGCCTTTTATGCCCTGATTTTAGCAGGGTTAATCGGATTTTGGTTTAGATTTTTAAGTGATCTGGAACCAAGAATTTCACTTTTAATGTTTCCAGTTTTCATTTTAAGTGCATATTACTTTAGGGCGAATATAAATCTAGTTATTGTAGGTATAGTTTTAATGATAGTTATTTATATAAGAGCGATTCACCTTAGATACAGAACTGCATAGAAAGGAGATATATTATGACAGACCGTGTTTTGACGATTGGAATTGACGGAGGAGAAAT
>DATGCJ010000266.1:0-19939 GCA_035312025.1 Halanaerobiales bacterium
GAGTTGGACGATAGAAAGATTAAAAAACTTAGTAGCGTTAATAATAGCGGCTCGTAACAATGAATTAGAATTTAAGATAAACAAAAGGGACTGGTAATTTAAAGAGTTGCCTGAGATAAAAGAAGGCAATCGCAGTTTACAAACAGAGTCCTCCCGAGATGAATTAGAAGTGATAAGTGCTAATATGCCGGCTCTTGAAGGACCAATGTTAGGTGAAGTCTGGACAGAAATTCTAAGAATTTTAAGTAGTTGTAAAACAAATAATCCAGCTGTTCTTTAAATTCAAAAAAATTTTAAAGTATAAAAAAAGTACTTTGAGGTAGTGTCTTTAATTAGAGAGGGTTTAAGGGTAAATTAAATTAAAATTGATGTATCTTTATTAAAAAATTGTAGACAATGAAAAATGAGGCTAATTTATCTAATATTAAAATTCATTTCTTCTTGTGAGGAAGTTGCCCCACAAAAGTTTGACAAAAACTTTTTTAAAATTATACTTGAAATTTCTATAATCAATGATAAAATTAATTAAATATCTAATTGGAGTGAGGTTTTAATATAATGAAAAATAATTTCAAATCAATTGGAGCAGGTTCTATCCAGTGGTTATTTTTTTTATTAGCGACAATGCTTACTTTTCCAATTATTATTGGAGAAATATACCATCTTTCAACTATCCAGATTATGGGTTTAATTCAAAGAACTTTTTTTGTTGTTGCTATCACAACCTTGTTACAAATTAAATTTGGACATAAACTTCCTATTATAGAAGGTCCAACTGGAATCTGGCTAAGTATTTTTATTATTTTGGCGGGACTTAGTAGCAATCAAGGAGCAGAGTTACATCAAGTTTTAAAAATTATTGAAGGCGGAATTCTTACTGCAGGTATAATACTAATTTCTTTAAGTGCTTTAGACTTGATAAAAAATCTTTTATCTTTATTTACCCCTTTAGTATCTGGGCTTTACCTTATATTATTACCACTTCAATTAAGCGGCACATTTATTAAAGGAATGCTGGGAATAAATAATCAAACACTGGAAATTGATCCTGTAGTTGCTATTATATCAGTAAGTGTATTTGTTTTAGTACTTTTATTATCATTCAAAGCAAAGGGCTTTCTAAAAAGTTATGCTGTATTGATTGGTATTTTATTAGGTTGGATTCTATTTTTGATTTTTGGAAAAGCTCTTATTATAAATCCTAAAAATACTGTCTTTGCCTTACCTAGCGTTTTTGCCTGGGGTTTACCGGATTGGAATTCAGGCATTATTTTATCAACAGTAATAATCACATTAATCCTTGTATCTAATGCGGTAGCTACCATGACTGCCATTGGTGAATCAATAAAAAAGAAAACAGATAGTAATACACATAAACGGGGAATTTTTATGGGAGGAATTACTCATATACTTTCTTCACTTTTTTCTACAGCAGGTGGTTTAGTACCATTGCCTATAACTGCTGGTTTTATAAGTCTATCCGGTCATACACAAATAATGCCTTTAATTATTGCCTGCATATTTTTGGCAGTGATTTCCTTTTTTCCGGTTCTAATTGGATATCTAGCTTTATTACCTGGTCCAGTTGCTTATGCGGTATCTTTTGCATCTTTTATACAAATTATTAGCATCGGATTCCACACAATATTTAAAAATAATTTACAACAAAAACATTTCACCATTCTCGGTATTTCCTTAATGTTTGGTATTGGTATAATGTTTATACCCTCTACTGTAATTAATAAACTTCCGCTATTAGTACAATATATTGGTAGTAATGGACTCATAACAGGTACAATGCTATGTATTTTACTTGAACAATTAACATAATAATATCTTGAAAATCTAACTTTTTAATTAAAAATATAAATACTTCATGTTGCTATCTGAAGCAAAACCACGAGTTATTACTGAGATTACAAAATCCTAAATGGTCAATTTACTGATTTTTTACAGATCTCAATACCACCAATATCTGGCAACATAAAATCTAAGAGAATAATGTCGTTGTAAAATTATATGAGATACCAAGAAATGGAAAACCAACTATAATTAAATGATGATCTATACTTTGCCATAATTTATAAGCAGGTATTAGACTTTGCCCTCCCAATAGGACATAATATGTTATTAAAAATGTTACTATACTGGATGGAAATCAAATAAAGTAGTTGAAAATATTTTTTAAGTTTAGAAACTTATATGCTTTCTTTATTTTTTCTTTTCCCTGGCTGGTTAAAATTAAATTATCATTATCTTTTTCAACCAATTTTTCTTCAATTAAGGAATCAAGTAATATTTTTATTTGAGGCACCTCATATTTAGCTTGCTGCATCCCGATCCCCTCTAGTGTAATATTATCGGTAAAATCAAGTTCTTCTTTAATCTCTTGTACCCAACTATTATAGCTTTTTCTTTCTTTTTCAATCTTTATTAAACAATATTTTTTTAAACGCTCTTCATAAAGGTTTTTCCCAATTTTAAACATACCATATTTGCTATCCTCACTATCTTGGTCTAATATTTCAAGTACTAGGTCAAAAGCCCCTTTTAAGATAAGACCGGCTACTACAACTCCTACTAATATATCAATGATTGGAAAGTTAGCTAAAGATGCAAGCATACCAACTACTACACTGCCGGCTACAATTAAATGGTTGCGTGAATCTACCGACTGTGTCACTAAAGAAAATCTACCCGTTTTAATGCCTACATAACGCTGGTATAACATTAAAAACAAACTAATCAGTCCTGATAGTATTACAGCAGTAAATGTTAACCAGTCAATATTATTCTCTATCGGTACAAAAAAACGACTAACCGCCTGGTATAGTGTATAAAAACCGGTAATAAACATAATAGAAATCAAAATGTAATTTACAATATCTTCAAAGTCATATTTTATTCCAAAGTATACTAATACACTGGAAAGTCCATCTAAGAGGGTATCTACCCCATCATTTAAAAGTCCAATACTGCCCGATAAGATGCCAATAGGAAGTTTTAAAAGAGCCAGCACAAAATGGACAATGACAGTCACTTTTGAAACTGCCGTAGGATTTAATAAATAATCATTTATCCACTCTCGGCTTCTTTTTATTTCTGAATATGCTTTCTCCGCTTCTTTTTTGCCAACTTCAGTCAGGCAGTACCTTCCTTCATTTTTTTTAGCCCAACCCTTATCTAATAATTCTTCTAGAGTACTTTTAAAATAGCTTTCACTATAATCTGTTTCATTAACAAAAAAACCAAATCTTTTTTTAACTTTATTGAAATGCTCAATAATTTCCAAAAAAGTTTTCGCCCCATCCAGCATTGCTACTGCCACTGCCCACTTCTGACCATGGTCAGTATGTCTCTTTTTTTCTAACATAAAATCACCACCTAAAATTTAATTAATTCTTTCACAACTGATTTTAAAAAAATCAACCTTTTTTTAATTGTTCATTAAAATAATTTTTGATCTTTTCTAATGAATTTAAAAATTGTTTGCGTTCTTCTTTAGAATCGAGTGCCCCTAAAATATTATTAAATAACTCTTTTTCTGCCCTTATATGCCTTTTTTGAGCTTTTTTCCCTTTTTCAGTCAGTTCAAGTCCAAAAGAGCGTCTATCTCTTTTGCTGATTATCCTTTTAATTAATTCTCTCTTTTCGAGTCGATCTACCGCACTTGTCAATGTACTGCCCGGTATATCAAGTATTTCTTTTATTTCCTTTAACATAATCTCGGGATTGTTATCAACAATATTTAAAATACTAACTTCAATGGTTGTAGCATCTTTAAGTTCTTCTCCCCAAAAACCAGTCTTTTTATTTTGAAAATTAAAAATGAAATAATGCCAAATTTTATCTAACTTACTTATTAAATCTTTATCTATCATGTTGTTCACAATAACACTCCTTTTTTATACGATATTCGTATTATATTATATTAGTATTATATTTCAAAATATTACTTTAAGCAAGTAAAAATCTTGGATTTAATAAATTCTTAATAATTTCATGTTTAAAACAAACTTACATTATGATAAAATTTTCTCAAGCTATCTTGGAAAATAATAGACAAATAGGAGAGATAATTTATGCCGCAAACAGTCTCTGATGACAAATATAAAGTATGGACCAGACAGCATAAAAATGTTTTGAATGAACTCAAAAACAAGGGTGTTTATAAAGTCAAGGAAAGATATATAAGAAAAAAGCTTGATACCTGTGCAGATATTTATCTTGATGTGTATAAATGGCTTAGAAATCAAGTATCTAAAAGAATGGACATACCTAAAAAAGCCAAATATCCAATCTGGCTCACTGTAGAAGAAGATCTTAAATTACCGATGGCAGATGGCTATGTATTTTTTGAATTAGAAATTCCAAAAGATAAAATAATGGTCTTTGATATGGCTAAATGGGACTATATAGTCAACTACTTATATCTTCCCAAAAATGATGAAGATAGAAAAAGGTTCAAGGAAAAATTAGATAAGTATAACATCAGTGTGGAATCTGATATTTATTTAGAAGACTTCTATCCCATGCTTAAAAGAGAAATGACATCCAGCTGGGAAAGGCTATTTGATGAAAGCATTCAACTATCAGATCAAAAAGTAGGAATCAGCTGGGAACTAAAGGAAGAATGGGTGATCGATTATGAAAAAAGAGATTGATCTATGGACTCAACAAAGCAGTATAGTTAAAGAAAAGTTGTTAAAAGAAGAACGGACCACTGTTAAAAAACGTTATATTAAAAGAAAATATAAGTCAGAGGCCGAAATATTTTTAACTGCATATAATTTCTTTGTAAAAGAAGCTAAAAAAATAATCAATAAACCCGAAGATGCTGAGTACCCGATATGGGCAGCTGCCGATCGTAAAAATGCCTTAAGTGGAGGCAGCGGTTATTTGATTAAACTAAAGGTCCCCCGCGAAAAGGTAATACTTTTTGATGCAGACAAATGGAATAAAATATTAAATCTGAAATATCTACCCGATAATGAAAAGGACCTAAAAGATCATAAAAAAATGTTAGATATGTATGGAATAGACTCTGATTCAGATATTATACTCTCTCCTCACTATCCAAAATTAAAAGAAAAAATTAAAAATAGCTGGCAAAAACTATTCGAAGACGATATATCTAATATTGAAAATATCAAAGCGGGTCTCTGGGAATTGCGTTTGGAATGGGTTCAAGACATCAGTGAATTTTAAGGGTAATTCGATATCTATTCTTCTATTAGGAAAATATTTATAACACTACAAAAGGTCCCCTTAAGCTTAACTCGAGGGGACCTTTCTGTTTAATACATATTATTTATGATATGGTTCATTATTCAATATTTTAAAAGCCCTATATAACTGTTCTAACAATATTAACCTACTCATTTGATGAGTAAAGGTTAAATATGATAATGACATTTTATAATCTGCTTTTTTTAAAACCTCTTCACTCAAACCGTGTGAACCACCAATTAGAAAGGTTATCTTACTTTCGCCTCTCACCTGGAGGTTCTTAATAGATTTAGCTAGACCTTCTGAAGTTACAGGTTTACCTTTTCTATCCAGAGCGATTATATAATTTTTACCTTCCGGTACTTTCGCGAGGATTCTTTGCCCTTCATCTTCTTTAATTTTTTCAATCTCAGCGTCATTCTTTTTATGTTTACTCCGGGCTGGATCTATTTCAATCACATCAAGATTGCAGTAATGTTTAATTCTTTCAACATAATCCTCCAAACCATCCAGTAAATACTCTTCTTTCATCTTACCTACTGCAATTAAAATTATATTCATCTTTATCCCACCTAAAATTATTTAATTTTATATATTTTGGTTGGTTTGTGTTGATAAGTTAAATCTAATTTCAGATCTTTGTCTACAACCAGGTCTTTTTTCTTCAAAATATTTTCAACAGTTAAATATGCAACCTTTGGGTTATTATTTTCCTGACTAAGGTGACCTAAAAGAACTTGTGGACATCTACCATTGATTAACTGTGGTAATATTTCAGCAGCTGCATCATTGGATAAATGGCCCTTTTCTCCCCTGATCCTTCTTTTTAAAAAACGGGGATAACTTCCTGACATTAACATGTCAATATCATGGTTCGATTCTAACAATAAAAGATCGAGATCGGTTAATCCTTCCATAAGCTCATCATTGATATAGCCCATATCGGTAGCAAATACCATCTTTTTATCATTTCTGTAAACTACATAAGCCACCGGTGATCTGGCATCATGTGAGATTCCAATCGGCCTGATATCAAAATTACCAAAGCTAAAATCTCCTTTAAAACTTTTAATATGCTTACTTTTTAACTTCCCTAATTCATTTTCACAGGCGGCCCAGGTACCTTCATTTGCATAGATAGGTATATCAAGCCGTCGTGATAGAATTCCTACCCCTTTGATATGATCTTTGTGCTCATGGGTAACAAATATACCATCTAAATCATCCGGATCGGCATCTATATCTTTCATCCTATTTATTATTTTTTTACCACTTAACCCAGCATCTATTAGAAAACTGTGTTTCCCGTCATCAATATAAATTGAATTGCCGGAACTACCACTGGATAAAACTGAAACTTTAACTAACACGGGATCACCTCAATTACAAAATTATACAAATTGGTTATCAAAATATAAAAGGGTAGAGCAATATTTATTAAGTATCACAACTTATAAATAGACTCCACCCGTTAGCTACTAATTAATATAAATTATGTTCGCTCAAATTATTCTTCGTTTTCCATCTGCCAGCTTAAATGATAAATTAAACTGACAATACCTACCGCCAAATCCTCATTCCTGACAAAGACATCATCAGGTACATAAAGACGGGTCGGTGAAAAATTCCAGATGGCTTTAATACCGTAATCAATGAGATTATCTACTACCTCTTGAGCTGGATCTGCAGGTACAGTTACTATTGCCAAGTTAACGTCTTTTTCTTTAATTATTTCTTCTAATTTGTTAACACTTTTTACTTTAATCGGTCCTACCCTATTACCAATCTTATTAAGATCATTATCAAAAATATCAGTAATCTCAAGGCCCATTTTGCCAAAGCCTGCATAGTTGATTAAGGCTCTTCCCAGGTTACCGGCTCCTATTAAGACGGCCGGCCATTTTTTATCTACACCCAAGATTTTACCTATCGATCTTTTTAGTTCTTTTACATTATATCCTACACCACGGCGGCCGAATTCACCATAATAGGATAGGTCTTTTCGAACCTGAGTTGAAGGTATGCCTAATTTGCCTCCCAGATCTTTAGAAGAAACTACATCAGTTTCTTCAAAGGTGGCGAGTTTATCTAAACAGCGATAATATAAGGGCAGTCTTTCTATCGTAGCTGCCGGTATTGAATCTCGATCTTTCATGTTTTTACCCCCTGTAAAATATTATTTTACTTTACTTCCATTATCAATTGCTTTTTCTGGAGTAATTAATGTAAGTTCGTCTTCATTAGAGGCTGCTAAAATCATTCCATTTGATTTCACGCCAAATATTTCAGCCGGTTCAAGATTAGCAACTATTACAATCTGTTTACCAACTAAATCTTCTGCTTCATAATGTTTTGCAATTCCTGCAACTAATTGTCTATTTTCTTCTCCTAAACTAACCTGGAGTTTAACTAACTTATTACTATCTTCAATTCTTTCTGCTTCAATTATTTTTGCAACTCTTAAGTCCAATTTCTGAAAACTTTCAAAATCAATTAACTCTTCCTCATTATTACTTTTCTCGTTAGTCATAGTTTTTTCCTGCTCCTTTTTTTGTTTTTTATCAAAATATTCTTCCATATCAATTCTAGGATAGATCGGTTCTGCCTTTCTAACCTTTATGTTCGACTTTAACTGACCCCACTTAAGGTCAGACCAGTCTGCATCGATTATCTGCTGGACATCGCCAATTTGACTGCCAATTTCATAAGGGGTTTCCACCATGAAAGGCTTAAGCATTACGGCAATCATTCTCAGTGAATCCAATAGGTTATATAATACGGTGCCTAATCTCTCTTCATGACCTTCTTCCCGGCCTAAAATCCAGGGCTGGGTCTGGTCAATATATTTATTAGTTCTTCTCACAAAGTTCCAGAGTTCCTCTAAAGCATTAGTATATCTTAAGTCTTCCATATGTTCTTCAACTTCATCCACTGTATTTAAACCTGTTTCCATCAGATCTTCATCTATTTCATTTAGATCAGATTGTTCGGGTATTTCACCATCAAAGTACTGATTCACCATGCTAACAGTCCTATTTAATAAGTTACCGAGGTCATTGGCTAAATCAGAATTTATTCTGCGAATTAAGGCCTCGGTCGAGTATGTCCCATCAGTACCAAAGGGAACCTCTCTTAATAAGTAGTATCTGATTGGGTCAACCCCAAAGTCATCAATAAGTTCCATCGGATCTACTACATTGCCCCTTGATTTGGACATCTTGCCGGACTCACTCAATAACCAACCGTGTCCGAAGACCTGCTTGGGTAAGGGTAAGTCTAATGCCATCAAGATGATCGGCCAAATAATGGTATGAAAACGTAAAATATCTTTGCCGACAATATGAAGGTCGGCCGGCCAGTATTTATTGAAGTTCTCCTCATCTGTTAGATAACCAATAGCGGTAATATAATTACTTAATGCATCTATCCAGACATAAATTACATGATCATCATCGATGGGTACCGGTACTCCCCAATCAAAGGTGGTGCGGGAAACACTTAGATCATCTAAACCCTGTTCGATAAAGTTAATCATCTCATTACGGCGGGATTCCGGCTGGATAAATTCAGGGTGATCTTTAATATGGTTTAATAGTTTATCAGCATATTTACTCATCTTAAAGAAGTAGCTTTCTTCTTCAACCCATTCTAAGGGACGGCCGCATTCCGGACAGACCTTTTCTTCCCCGACCTGTCTTTCTGTCCAGAAAGTTTCATCGGGGGTACAGTACCAGCCTTCATAATGGCCTTTATATATATCACCTTTATCATATAATTTTTGGAATATCTTTTGTACTACCTTTTCATGTCTTTCTTCAGTAGTACGGATAAAATAGTCATACTCAACACCTAAAGCATCCCAGAGTTCTTTAAAAGTCTGTACTATTTCATCCACATATTCTTTCGGTTCTTTATCGGCTTCTTTTGCACTCCGCTCAATCTTCTGTCCATGTTCATCTGAACCAGTTAAAAACATGGCATCATATCCCTGCATTTTTTTAAACCTGGTGATGCTGTCAGCTGCTACAGTTGTATAGGCATGACCTATATGCAGGCGATCACTCGGATAATAAATTGGAGTTGTTACATAAAAAGTCTTGTCTTTATCCATGGTATCATCCTTTCCTCATTATCTATTTACATTTATTTGAATTGCTTCTTTATATACTTTCTTTTTTTGAATTCCTCTTACTTCGGCCACTTTTTTAATAGCTTCTTTTTTAGTGTAACCGTTATCCATAAATAACTGGACATGTTCTAAGATGCTAATATCTGTCCAGCTTTCTGTATCTACTTCCTCCTTTGTTCTACCTTCAATTACTACAACTATTTCGCCTTTTATCTCAGATGATGCAATCTTATCTTGAATTTCACTGACAGTACCATATATCTTTTCCTCATGTATCTTAGTAATCTCTCTAATTAAAGCTGCTTTTCGTTCAGGAATTTTTTCACTTAGGTCTTCAAAAATTTTTTTGATCCGGTAAGGAGATTCATAAAAGATTGTCGTCTTTTCTTCATTGATAATTTCTTCAATGAATTGCTCTCTTTCTTTACCTTTACGAGGTACAAAACCAAAAAATGAAAATTTATCGGTTTGAATACCCGAAACCACGAGGGCGGGAATTAAAGCGGTCGGTCCCGGTACTGGTATGATTTCAATCTTTGCCTGAATGGCTTCTTTAATTAAAATTAAGCCCGGATCTGAAATGCCGGGCATGCCGGCATCTGATACTAATGCAATATCATAACCGTCCTTTAGTTCCGTTATTAGTTTTTCAGCTTTTTCACGTTCATTATGTTCGTGGTAACTGGTTAAGTTATTATCAATTTTAAAGTGGTTTAACAGTTTTTCCGTTCTTCTTGTATCTTCCGCTGCAATTAGGTCAACTTTTTCTAAAGTTTTAACTGCCCTAAAGGTAGTGTCATCTAAATTACCAATCGGGGTTCCACATATATATAGTTTTCCTTTTTCACTCATCTTTATCTACTCCATAAACCTTTTTTACCTCATCGGTATACTGATCTGTATCTCCTGCAAATTCAACAATGTTTTTCTTTATTTTAAAGCCGGGCTTACCGTCCATTACCGCTTTTAGAATAAAACGGTCCGGATCTTTATTTGCCCTGGATTGGATAAGCCGCATCTCTTTCGGCTCCAGGTTTTTTTCTTTTAAAAAATAGAAAATTTGAGGCAGCCTTTTAGTGAGGTGAACTAAATAAAATTTGCCGCCGGCTCTTAAAAGCCGGACTGTGTTATCAATTATTTCCTTAATATCTATTTCAATTTCATGGCGGGCAATTGCCTTATATTTATTTTGAGTAATTTTACCGGAGTCAGTTGTTCTATAAGGGGGATTGGTCACTACAGTATCAAACTCATTATCTGTAAAGTGACTCATTACCTCTTTGATATCCCCTGCAACTATTTCAATCTTATCTTCTAAACCATTTAACTTTACAGACCTTCTTGACATTTCGACCAAAGGTGACTGTAATTCTATCCCATATATAATATCAGGATTGTTTTTATAAGCTAAGAGCAGTGGGATAACACCGCTACCACTGCCCAAATCAATGATCTTATCATTGTTTTTGACTTCCACATAATTTGCTAAGAGTACAGAATCTGTACCAAATTTAAAGAAATCATCATTTTGAATTATTTTTAGTTCGTCCGGTATTAGATAATGTATCTCTTCCACTAGACTTCCCCTTCTGTTTATTATTATCTTCTAACAACCTTAAACAAAAAAGACATTCGCCTTTTCTTTTTTCACCAAAACTTAAATGACAGATATGAAATCCTTCATCATGCAGTCTTTTTAAATTATTTTTGCTTTGGGGAAGTTGTTGTTCTTCCTCTTCAAATATGATCGATTTCAGTTCTTCATTTTCATTTCTTAACTCTTCATTCTCTTTATATAATTTATAAGTAATATCCTTTAAATTCTTAAATTTCATCGAAATTTCTTCAATCTTTTCCTGGAACAAAGCTAGTTCTTCTAAAATTTCTTCGTCCATAAGCCATCGCTCCTAATTCTTTTCTTTAATCTCTTTGATTTCTTCTAGGTCAAATTTTATTACATCTCCGTCTTTATTTTTCAACTTTACCTGCTGTTTGATTAAATTCCGGTCAACAACTTCCGCCTTACTACCATTAGTCAGGGTTATTTTTTCTCCCACTTCCGGCATCTTTTCGGTAATCTCTTCATAATAATCACTTTCATATTTTAAACAACACATTAATCTTCCACATAAACCCGAGATCTTAGCAGGATTTAAAGCTAATTCCTGATCTTTCGCCAACTGAATAGAGATCGGGTCAAAATCTCTCAACCAGGTATCACAACAGGTACGTCTACCACAGGGTCCTAAACCACCAATCATCTTGGCTTCATCTCTTACCCCAATCTGTCTAAGTTCAATCCTGGTTTTAAATACACGGGCCAAATCTTTTACTAGCTCTCTGAAATCAACTCTTCCATCAGCTGTAAAGTAAAATATGACTTTATTATGGTCAAAAGTATACTCCACATCGATCAACTTCATCGGCAGCCCGTGTTCTTTGATCTTATCTAAGGCTATATCATAAGCTTCATCTTCTAGTCTCTTATTTTCCTCATCTTTATCTATATCTTTTAAAGTTGCTTTCCTTATTACCTTTTTCAAAGGTGCTACAAGTTCTTTTTCTGCAACTTTCTTTTTCTCTAACACAACTTCTCCCATCTCAATTCCACGGGAGGTTTCCACTATCACTTTATCTCCCTTTTCTACTTCTATATTATCAGGATCAAAATAATAGATTTTGCCTGCTCTCTTAAAACTTACTCCTATTACTTCTTCCATAAATTATAACTCCTTTTTATTTCTTATCTTAATTAATAAAGAAGGAAAAAGCAGTTCCTTCTTTATATTTCTGTAATAATAATCTCGATACATATTTATTAATTTTGTTAGTTCAAAAAGTTGTTCGGTTGAATAATTTTCGGTCGCTTTAGTTATTAAATTTTTAAAGTCAAAGTTAATTATATCATTATTTCCGTTTCTTTTCATCACAAGAATATCTCTAAAAAAGCTTAGAATCAGTTCAAATAAAGGAAATTCCGTATCACTTAACTTAATTAATTCATCGGCTGAATTATATATTTCAAAATTATTTTTGCTTTCGATACCTGCAATAAATTCAATAATTCTATTTCGGTTTTCTACAAAGTCTTCTTTGCCGGCCAATTTAACAGCCTTTTTATACTTACCCCTCGCCAAGGTGGCATAAAGGTGGGCATCTTCCTTATTAAATCCTTCTCTATTTATTAGATAATCTTCTACTATATCAGTTGTTTGGTTATGTAACTTAATCTCCTGGCACCTGGAAATTATGGTCGGAATCAATTCGTTCTTATTTTCATTGGTCAAAATTATTATCGCGTATTCGGGTGGTTCTTCTAATGTTTTTAATAAACTATTCTGTGCTTGAATAGTCATTCTTTCGGCCTGATCAATGATATAAACCTTATGATCGGATTCATAGGGTTTATAACTTATCTCTTTTTGCAAATCTCTTATCTGATCGATTAAAATATTTTTGTGGTCTTCTTCTACCATAATTTTATGAAAATCGGGGTGGTTACCATGTTCAATCTTCTTACAGCTTAGGCATTCCCCACAGCCGTCTGCAATATTATTTTCACAAAAAATAGCTTGGGCAAATTCTCCAGCCATCTCGGATTTGCCCAAACCATTATTACCCGTGAATAGATAAGCATGACTAATTCGATTTTTTTTAATAGAATCCTTTAATATTTTTTTTGTTTTGGATTGTCCGGGAATATTATTAAAACTCATTAAAATCTCCTATCATCGCTTACATTTTGATAAACTGTTCTACATCCATGATAAATACAGTCGCTCCCCCAATTTTAACATCCATGGGGAAAGAATAGTAACTTTCCATAGAGTTAGCAACTGGAGACATCGGAGCAATTGTCTTTTTACGGGCCTGACAATTTTCTTTAATAATCTCTAAAACTTGATCAACATGTTCTTCATCAGTCCCGATCATGAAGGTGGTATTACCTTCTCTTAGAAAACCGCCAGTAGTTGCCATCTTTGTTGCTTTAAAGTTTGAGCTACTCAGAGCCTCCATCAAATCATGAGCATCATGATCATGAACAACAGCGATTACCATTTTAACGGTTTTGCTTTCACTCATAATAACTCCTCCTTTATTGCCTTTAAAACATCCTGAAAAATCTCTTCAGGTGCTCTACTGGCGTCTATTACTTTAAATCTATCCTCTTTTTCAGCCATTTCTAAATAGGCTTCTCTGACTCTTTCATGAAATTCAATCAATTCTCTTTCCAATCGGTCCCCCGACTTATCAGGAGTTAGATCTCTCGCCCTTTGTAAACCTTCTCTTACATCCAGGTCAAGCAAAATTGTTAAATCCGGCCAGTAATCTCTAATGACCCATTCGTTAATTTCTCTTACCATTTTCATATCAAGGCCTCGGCCGTGTCCTTGATAGGCAATATTGGAATCTATATATCTATCTGAAATAACTATCTTTCCTTCTTCGATTGCTGGGATTATGGTTTCTACCACGTGCTGCGCTCTATCAGCAGCATAAAGAAGTATTTCTGCTCTATCATCCATCTTATGGTGTATAGGATCCAATAAAATTTTTCTGATCTTTTCCCCTATCTTGGTACCCCCGGGTTCCTTAGTAAATACTACTTCATAATCTAAATCTCTTAAATATTTGGTTAATAGTTTCATCTGTGTAGATTTGCCCGAACCCTCGATACCTTCAAATGTGATAAAAAAACCTGACATCCTAGAATGTCTCCTCTCCTAAACAATTAGCCAACATCTTACATTTCTGAACTAATAATATCATATTAATAGGGGTATTTCAATTAAGTGTGAACCGATATTAAAAATAAGAAAAGACCAGCAAAGAGGTTATGCTGGTCGTGAAATTAAAATTTATTTTATTTTTAATAACCGAGTAAATATTTATCTACCTGCATGGCTGCCTTAGCTCCGGTACCAGCTGCTACAACTACCTGATTGAAGTTGGGTTCCTGAACATCACCGGCTGCAAAGATTCCTTCTTTATTGGTCCTTTGTTTATTATCAGTTATTATATAGTTCTTTTCATCAAGCTCTATTTGACCCTTAAAGAGTTCAGTCCTCGGATCATAACCTACAGCCATAAATAAGCCTTTAATGTCTAAGTTTTCACGTTCCTTGGTTTTATTATTTTCAATTATTATACCATCTAAATGTTTATCACCTTTTAACTCATCGACCTCTCTATTCCAGAGGATTTCAACCTTTTCATTCTCTTTTATTCTGTCAGCTAAAATCTTATCGCCTCTTAGTCGCTCTCTTCTGTGAATGAGATATACTTTAGAAGCAAATTTTGTTAAGAAATCAGCTTCCTCTAATGCTACATTGCCACCGCCAACAACGGCAACCTCTTTACCTTTAAAGAAGGCACCATCACAGGTAGCACAGTAAGATATACCATTACCAGTTAGTTCTTCTTCTCTATATAATCCTAATCTTTTAGCTTCTGAACCAGTTGCTATTATGACAGATTCTGCTTCATATTTAGTAGAATCTGTTTCAATAATATAAGGTTTTTCTTCAAATTGTACCTTTTCAACTATCTCAAAAACCATTCTCGTTCCAAACTTCTCGGCCTGTTCAGTAACCTTTTCCATGATTTCAAATCCACCGACTCCATCCGGGAAACCGGGATAGTTTTCTAAATCAGGGGTTAAAGTAATCTGGCCGCCCGGTTCTGGACCATTAATAACTAATGGGTTTAAACCGGCCCTAGAAGTATAAATAGCTGAAGTAAGTCCTGCTGGTCCTCCACCTATGATGATCAGTTTTTCCTTTTGAATATTATCAGACATTATATCATCTCCTCTTAAATAAACATTCCACAATATATTCTAATATGAAAGAAAGATGATTGCTGTTAAATTCTTAACAATTTTTAGATTAGTCAATACTGTAATTAGGTGCTTCTTTTGTAATATCAACATCATGGGGGTGACTTTCGCGTAGACCAGCCGAGGTAATTCTAACAAATTCAGCATCTTTTTGTAAGGCAGGTATATCGGCTGTACCGCAGTAACCCATTCCAGAACGGAGACCGCCCACTAATTGATAGATTGTGTCAGACAGTTTCCCTTTATAGGGTACCCTTCCTTCAATACCTTCCGGCACAAACTTCTCTTCTTTTTTGCCTTCCTGGAAGTATCTATCCTTGCTGCCTTTTTTCATAGCGTCAACTGAACCCATGCCCCTATATACTTTATAGCTTCTACCTTTATATATCTCAAGTTCGCCGGGACTTTCTTCTGTTCCGGCTAATAGACTACCGATCATGACCGTGTTTGCTCCGGCAGCTAGTGCTTTAACTATATCACCAGAATATTTGATACCGCCATCTGCAATAATTGTTTTACCATATTTTTTAGCCATCTGAGCGGCTTCATTAATAGCTGTAACCTGAGGTACACCTACTCCAGCTACCACGCGGGTTGTACAGATCGAGCCGGGACCTACCCCAACTTTTATAACGTCCGCACCGGCTTTAATCAGTTCTTCTGTGGCTTCCGGTGTAGCAACATTACCAGCGATTAAAGTAATCTCAGGGAACTTCTTCTTGATATCCTTAACCATGTCATTAACCTTGGTGGAATGTCCGTGGGCCGTATCGACTACCACAACATCGGCTCCGGCTTCAAAAATCGCCCTTACCCTGTTAAAGGTGTCTTTACCGGTTCCTACGGCAGCACCTACCAACAGCTGACCGTTATCGTCTTTGGCCGAATTTGGATACTTGCGGGCCTTCTCAATATCCTTGATAGTAATGAGACCCTTGAGTATAAAGTTCTCATCAACGAGTGGTAATTTTTCAATCTTATGTTTCTGTAAAACAGACTTTGCTTCTTCAACTGTAGTTCCCACTGGGGCAGTTACTAAACCTTCTTTGGTCATGACTTCTTTTATCGGTCTATCAAAGTCCTGTTCAAATCGCAAATCCCTATTAGTTAAAATACCGATTAATTTGTAGTTGTTATCTACAATCGGCACACCAGAGATATGGTACTTTGACATCAGTTCTTCCGCTTCATAAATCATATCATCAGGTCCAAGTGAGAATGGATCAACGATTACACCACTTTCAGATCTCTTTACCTTGTCTACTTCATCAGCCTGTTCTCTAATCGACATGTTCTTGTGAATAATCCCCAAGCCACCCTGGCGGGCTATTGCAATTGCCAGCCTGGATTCAGTTACTGTATCCATCGCGGCACTAATAATAGGGATATTCAAGGAAATATCTTCAGATAACTCTGTACTAACATCCACTTCTTTGGGCAAAATATCCGACTTTGCCGGTTGTAATAATACGTCATCAAATGTTAAAGCTACTTTTTCAAATTTCTTATCCATTTTTTAACTCACCTCGCTTTTTTTGGAAAAAATATATTATATAAAAATAAACCCCAGGATAAGATCCTAAGGGTTTTTATAATACTAATATTTAATTTCTCTTCTTCCTTCCAATGCTTTAGACAGGGTTATTTCGTCGGCAAATTCTAAATCTCCTCCGACCGGTAAACCGTGCGCAATTCTAGTAACCTCTACATCGAGAGGTTTTAATAATTTTGCGATATACATTGCTGTCGCATCTCCTTCAGCATTGGGGTCAGTTGCAACTATTACTTCTTTAACGCCCTCTTCCAGGCGAGGAAGCAGGTTTTTTATCTCTATTTCATCGGGGCCTATCCCGTCCATGGGTGAAATTGCCCCATGCAAAACATGGTAAAGCCCATTATATTCACCTGTTCTTTCCATTGCGATAACATCTTTAGGACTTTCAACTACACAGATTGTCTCCTGATCCCTTTCCTCTGAAGTACAGTATTCACAGGGGTCTTGTTCTGTCAAGTTATTACATATAGAACAATATTTGGTTTTTTCTCTGGCATCAATAATTGCATCGGCCAGATCCTTAACTTCTTGTTTAGAACGACCTAGAAGATAAAATGAAAGTCTGCGGGCAGTTTTTTGACCTATTCCGGGCAGTTTGCTTAATTCACCTATTAATCTTCCCACAGGTCCCGGATAGTATTTCATTTAAAACATACCCGGCAAGTTCATGCCACCGGTCATTTGACCCATTTTTTCATTTAATTCTTCGGTCGCTTCACTCATGGCTTTATTAATCGCTGCCAGGATTAGGTCTTCTAACATTTCAACATCTTCTGGATCCACGACATCTTCGTCAATCTGTAGATCCAATACTTCTTTTTTACCATTAACTAAGGCTTTTACAGCTCCGCCGCCGGATGTAGCCTCATAAGTCTTATTTTCAAGTTCTTCCTGCATTTCTGACATTTTAGCCTGCATTTTCTGAGCCTGTTTCATAAGTTTGTTCATATTCATCAAAATTACCTCCTTAAGGTTAAATTTTTATTTATTTGAAATTATGTCGGGGTTTGTTTCAATTATTTCACCATTAAACATCTTAGCCACCTGCTCTACACTGATATCCCCCGAGTTTTTATTCATACTATCTTCTGCACTTTTATTTTGATTATCATTTTGTTCTTTTTCCTGATTATTATTATCCACTTCAATATTATCTTCTGTGGAAACAATCTTTATAATAAGGTTTCTTGAAAAGAGACTGGATAAAAATCTGCCAATGTATTCCTTTTTTTCTTTAGCCCTCTTCCGATGGAAGTTTTTATCAGGAGGAAAACTAATATAAACCTTGTCATTAACTACTTTAATAGGTTTCCCCTCTACTAAAACAGCATGTAAACTAATATCTTCTTTTTTAATATTACCCAGTAGCTGCGGCCAGTATTTTTTAACCTCGTGTAGATCTAAACCCTCTTTTGAGACTTGTTTTTCCTCTTTGCTTTCTTTAGCTGCTTTTTCTTCTTGTTCGGTCTCCACAGTTTGTTTTACATAATCCTGTTCTTCTGGTGAAGGAACTTCATCGTCTTCTTTCTCACTCTCTGTCTCTCGGTCCGTCTCACTTTGCACAGCTGCTTGAGCAGTAATATTTCCTTCTGTAATTCTATTTTCTAAATACTTAACTTTTTCTTTTAATTCTTTTACTTCCTGGGTTAAATCCGCTTCCTGCAGTTTGTCTGACATTTTAAAAATACCAACTTCTAGATTGATGCGCGAATTTCCGCCTAAAGAAATCTCATCTTTAATCTCATTTAACACTTCAACAATTTTAGTTAAATGACTGAGAGAAAATTTCTCTGCTAATTTTTCCATTTCACTTAGGCGTTCCTTGGGTAATTTTACTAAATTTGTCTTTATACCGCATTCCTTTATTAAAAGGAGTTGATTACAGTATTCCTTTAAATCTTCGATCAGTCTATCTACATCTTTACCTTCATTAAGTATTTCATTAACAAGTGAGATGGCTGCTTGAGTGTTTTTCTCTTTCAAATCCATCATTAATTCTCTGAGTTCTTGGCCGGAAGTTCTACCCAACATCTCTTCAATAATTTCGGTTTTTATATTCTCGCCCGTGTATGAAACCGCCTGATCTAAGATACTTAAGGCATCTCTTAAACCGCCCTGAGAACTCCTTGCAATTAAATTAAGGGCAGCTACCTCATAGTCTAAATCTTCTTCTTGACATATATATTCTAAATGGTTTTCAATTTCTTTTTCTGATATTAATGAGAAGTCAAATCTTTGACATCTCGACATGATAGTGGGTATTACTTTATGTGGTTCAGTTGTAGCTAATACAAAAATTACATTTTCGGGTGGTTCTTCTAATGTTTTAAGCAAAGCATTAAAAGCACCGGTAGTTAACATATGTACTTCATCTATTATATATACCTTATACTTGCCTTCACCGGGATAAAATTTAACTTTCTCCCTCAGTTCCCTGATCTCATCAATGCCACGGTTGGAGGCGGCATCAATTTCAATTACATCGATCGAATTACCGGATTTAATTCTTTTACAGGAATCACATACCCCACAGGGTTCTGTCGTGGACTCCTCCTGACAGTTAACCGCCATAGCTAATACTTTGGCAGTTGATGTTTTACCGGTTCCCCGGGGACCCGCAAATAGATAGGCGTGTGAAATCCGATCATTTTCAATTGCATTAAGTAGGGTCTGTGTAACGGCTGGTTGTCCTATTATTTCATTAAATTTTTGTGGTCTATATTTTCTATATAGGGATAAAGAAGGCATAACTATTTATCACCACTTAATTTTATAAGATTATAAAAAATTGGCCGTACACCGGCCTCGAATTTTCTTTCCCAGGCGTTACCCCAGCAGTTAGTTCAAACCAGGCGACCTCGCGGCACATGGAGGCATTTACTTACCGCTGCTTCCTCCCGGACCTGACGGGGTTCGTAAAGCTCCATTGCGCGAGACCCGATCATCATCACCACTTACCAGGGCCAGACCCTGAAAAAGAAAACCCTCAGCTCAGCTTCAATCCTGCTATAGCGGGTTGCAGGTTACAGGGTACCGCTACCCCCCCATTTAGTACGGCCAAATGTTTTGTCAAAATTTTAGTATAAAATGGCGGAGAGGGAGGGATTCGAACCCTCGGTAAGCAACAAGGCCTACACATGATCTCCAATCATGCTCCTTAAGCCAGACTCGGACACCTCTCCATGCT
>DATGCJ010000267.1:0-3088 GCA_035312025.1 Halanaerobiales bacterium
GTAATGGAAAATAGGACTGTTATCTTAATATCTCACAGAATATCAACCATTAAAAATGCCGATATTATCTTTGTATTGGATGAAGGCGAAATACTGGAGCGAGGTACGCATGAGGAATTAATTGCCAATGAAAAATTATACTTTGATATTTATCAAAAACAACAGCTGGAAGAAAAAATTGCCAATATTAATTGATTTAAGGATGATCAACTATGAATCAGGATTTTAGAGAAGAAAAAATAATGGGAAAGGCCTATGACTCCCGTTTAATGAAAAGACTATTAGAATATGCCTATCCTTATTGGAAGATACTCTTAGTCTGCATATTTTTATTACTGCTCGTCACCGGTGTAGATCTGGCCCGCCCCTATTTAATAAAGATAGCTATTGATGATCACATCAATGCCCTCGATAAACCGATGGTAACCTTTGAAGTTGATCAATATGAAAACAAGGGGACTGTCTATAATGGTCAAAGGTATATTAGAGTGGGAAATATCGAATCAACTTTTCCGGACAAACAGAGATTTCAGCTGTTTGAAATAGAAAATGAATACTACTTAATTGAAGGTATTATCAATGAAAAAGAAGAAATCGAAGTAATCGATGGCAATCAATTTACTGAAATAAGAAACGGTAATAATATTTATAATGCCCGGGCAATTAATGAAGACGTTATAAAAGAATTTAGAGCCCAGGATTATAATGCCTTAACAAGAATTGGCTTGATCTTTTTATCTATGATAGTTTTCGGCTTTGGAGTTAACTACTTACAGATCTATCTTTTAAATAAAACGACGCAAAAGATAATCTATAACATGAGACAGGAGATCTTCTCTCATTTACAAAAAATGTCGCTGAGTTACTTTGATAAAAATCCGGTTGGTCGTTTGGTAACCCGGGTTACCAATGATACTGAAACCCTTAATGAGATGTATACAAATGTTTTAGTAAACCTATTTAGAGATATTTTTATAATAATAGGTATAGTAATAATTATGTTCAGATTGAACTTCACCTTAAGCCTGATTTCTTTTACGATCGTACCGGTGGTGATCATAGCCGCTTTTATTTTTAGAAGTTATGCCCGCGATGCGTATAGAATGGTGAGAATTAAACTGGCTAAAATCAACTCGGCCCTTTCTGAAAATATCTCAGGGATGAAAATCGTTCAGATTTTTAACCAGGAAAAAAGAAAACTAAAAGAGTTTATTAATATAAATGATGAATACTTTGACGCCAGTATGAGACAGATTAAGATATTTGCCATCTTTCGACCCTCGATGGACTTAATGTACTCTTTTGCCCTCGCCTTATTGATCTGGTTCGGGGGAGCAAGGGTCTATAATGAAGTATTACAGTTTGGTGTCCTTTATGCCTTTATTAACTATATCCAAAAGTTCTTCAGGCCGATCAATGATTTAAGTGAGAAATACAATATGCTGCAGTCTGCCATGGCTTCCTCAGAGAGGATCTTTAAGATACTCGATACAGAAGTTGATATCAAAGAACCGGAAGAACCGGTTGCTTTATCAGAAAATATAAATGGTAAAGTAGAGTTTAAAGATGTCTGGTTTGCCTATGAAAAGGAAGACTGGGTCCTAAAAAACATTAACTTTACAATAAAGCCCGGTCAAACCGTAGCCTTGGTAGGGGCAACAGGAGCTGGTAAAACCTCTATTATAAATTTAATCAGTAGATTTTATGATATTCAAAACGGGGAAATATTAATAGATGATACTAATATTAAAGATATTAAAAAGAGTGAGTTAAGAGAAAAAATCGGGGTCGTTCTTCAGGATGTATTTTTATTTACCGGTGATATCGGCAGCAATATTTCTTTAAATGCCGATATTAAAAAAGAAAAAATTAAAGAAACAGCCGAATATGTAAATGCCGATAAATTCATCTCTAAATTATCTAATAAATATGAACACGAAGTAAAAGAAAGGGGTTCTACTTTATCGGCCGGGCAAAAGCAGCTGTTAGCCTTCGCCAGGGCCTTAGCCTTTGATCCTGATATTTTAGTTTTAGATGAAGCTACCGCCAATATAGATACTGAAACTGAGATGTTAATTCAAGATGCACTTGAAAAACTAACCGCTGACAGGACAACGATCGTCATCGCTCACAGGCTCTCTACCATACAGCATGCAGATAAAATATTAGTGCTTCATAAGGGTAGAATCAAGGAAAGAGGAACCCATCAACAACTATTAGCAGAAGAAGGGCTTTATTATAATCTATACCAACTGCAGTACAAAGATCAGGATATCTAATCTTGATTATTTTTATAAAGTTGCAGGAATAATTATTTTTTTAAAGAAATATATCTATACCAGGAGGCGATGTTATGGAATTAAATCCGCCTGAAAAAGATGGTTATTATGCCCTACTTTTAGCAATCTTGAAAGGCTACTCAGCCAGTAAAGCCTTATCTTATATTAAAAACGGACAATCAAGAGCTTAATAATTTGTAAAACTCCATATCTTTATATGGAGTTTTCGTGTATAAAAATCCTTATAATTATTGATTTATTCACTACTTATCCACAAATTGTGTATAACTGATAACAATTACTATTTAAAATTTACAAAATAACTCAATATTTGTTAAATATTAGCTATATTAAGGCAATTACCCCGCCTAAACGGGGTAATTTTTTTTATTTGATATATTTACTTTTTCTTAATAACAATAACCTCTGGCAGGAGTTCTGAAATTTCCTCCCATTCCACGAAAACTTCTAAAAGTTCTCCCTTGGAATTGATGAAATCTATTTCCATTCATAGGCATTCTATTAAAAGAAGTAACTGGTGACCTAAAACCAAATTCACTTCCCATTCCAATTCTGTATTCATTTTCTATCATCATATTAATCTGTTCTTCAGTTAAAACACTTTTCATCTTTTTTAGATATTCTGTGCGTGCTGATGTAACCTGGTTCTGTAAATCAGATACTTCACTTTCAAGCTCGGATATTACCTCCTCTGATTCATCGGTTATAATTGCTTCTCTTAACTCATATCTTTTATCCTGAAGTTCTTCCACTAGATCTTCTCTTGTATCAAAGAATTCATCTCTGAA
>DATGCJ010000268.1:0-2788 GCA_035312025.1 Halanaerobiales bacterium
AAAAAACAAACTAAGATGTTAAAAGAAGATGGAGTAACAGGAGAAGGGTTACCTTCTTTAGGTACTAAAGTTTTAGATAATATTATAAATTCAAATGGACTTTATCCTACAAATAATTTTCAGTATGGTACCTTTGAAGGTACGGAAAAAGTAGCCGGTGAAGCACTAGTAGAAAAAGGTTACTTGCAGTCCAATAAAGGCTGTTACGGCTGCCCAATCCGCTGTGGTAGAGATGTTGAACTACCAAATGGAAGAAGTGGTGAAGGACCAGAATATGAAACTGGTTGGGCGTTTGGAGCTGACTGTGGTGTAGATGATTTAAATGCAATTACAGAAGCTAACTTTTTATGTAATGAGCTAGGTCTGGACACCATCAGTGCAGGTACTACTATAGCTGCAGCCATGGAATTATATGAAAAAGGATATATAGATAAAGAAGAATTAGAAAATGGACCAGAGCTTAATTTCGGTTCCTCTGAAGCGATTGTATATTATACAAAGCAGATGGGCTATCGAGAAGGATTTGGAGATAAGTTGGCAATGGGTTCCTATAGATTAGCAGAATCTTATGGACATCCTGAAATAGCAATGACAGTTAAAAAGCAGGAATTACCTGCTTATGACCCGAGAGGGGTCCAGGGCCATGGTCTTCAATATGCTACTTCTAATAGAGGCGGCTGCCATGTAAGGGGTTATATGATTTCACCTGAAATATTAGGTTCTCCAGAAAAATTAGATCCCCAAGAATTAAAAGGAAAGCCGGAATGGGTTAAAATATTCCAGGATCTAACTGCTATTATTGATTCTGTAGGAATGTGCTTATTTACATCTTTTGCATTAGGATTAGATGATTATAGAGATATAGTTAACGCTGCTACAGATTTTAATTATAGCTCCGAAGATTTATTACAAGCTGGAGAAAGAATATATAATCTGGAAAGGCAGTTTAATTTAGAAGCCGGCATAACACCTGATGAAGATAAACTTCCCAAGAGATTTACAGAAGAACCTTTACCTGATGGTCCGCAAAAAGGTGAAGTTTCAAAATATAAAGAACTTTTACCAAAATATTATGAGGTGCGCGGTTGGACAGAAGAAGGATTGATTAGTAAAAATAAAATTAAAGAATTAGGTATTGAATCATCTGAATTTAAAAAAGTTGATAAAGATATAGGATAATAAATGTAATAAATAATTATTTTTTAAGAGCCGGGCTGGCGATAGTAAGTCCGGCTCTTAATAACTTTTAATATTGTTTTAAACATTTTTTAAGCTCGTTTTATTTATTAATATTATTAATTTTTTATGTTATAATTAATTAAATCTAATTTATATAGAGTAAGAAAAGCTTTAACTTTTTATAAAGTTGTTATTCAAAAACAGTAATATCAATAATAATAAAAAAGAAGTGATAATAATGGAATTTTCAATTAATAATCCACAGTTTTGGCGCAAATTTGGTGGAGAACAAGACCAGATAGAAGAATTAGAATTAGAGATTGACCAGGATGGTAATATAAAAATTCCCGATAAGATAAGGAAAAAATTAAATCTACCTGGTGGTACTGAATTGAAAGTAGAAGTAGGAAATAATGGCATGAAAATTAAAAGGGTTGATCCTAATCTAACTAGAGTTTATATTGAACCGACTACTGATTGTAATTTAGACTGTGAAATGTGTCTTAGACAAGCCTGGGATGAAAATATTGGTAATATGAATTATGATACTTATCAAAAGCTGATCAATGATCTAAAGGATTTTGATTATGTAGAAAGAATAAGTTTTTGGGGTATAGGAGAACCATTATGCCACAAGGATATTGTAAAGATGGTTAGAGCAGCAAAGAAGTTGAACATTGAGACTCAGATCATAACTAATGGTTTACTTTTAGATGATGATATGTCTAAAAACCTTTTAGAAGCAGATTTGGATAGTCTTATAGTTTCTATAGATGGAACTTCGCCAGAAACTATGTCTAATATAAGGTCAGGAGCAGAACTAGCAAAAATCATAAAAAATGTTAAAAGGTTTAATTATCTAAATAATAATAAAATTAAGGCTAATGCTGAAATCGGAATTGAATATGTAATTATGCAATCTAATATAAATGAATTAACAGATTTGAGGAAATTAGCATTTGAACTGGGAGCATCCTTCGTAATATTAACAAATCTTTTACCTTATACAGAAGAAATGACAGATGAAATATTATATTCTTCCAGTATAAGTCGTTCCAAACCTACTAATAGATCACCTCTAAGACCAGAGGTATATTTGCCGCCTGTTGACCTTAAAGAAGATGTGGCCAAACATATAGCGAAGGTAATGAGTAAGACGAGTTCATTAAGTACCAGACAGGTACCTTTTGACCCGCATGGGGGTTACTGCAATTTTATTGAAGAAGGCAGTATCGCGGTAAATTATAGGGGCGAAGTCAGTCCCTGTGTGCCGCTCATGCACAGCTATAATTGTTATATAAGGGAAAGAAAAAAACATATTGAAGGCTATTATTTAGGGAATGTTAATGAAAAGTCAATTAATGAAATATGGTATAGTGATGAGTTTAAAAGTTTTAGAAAAAAAGTTATTGAATTTCCATTTTCAGAATGTACTCAGTGCTCTGGCTGTGAATTTTCAGAACAAAACAAACAAGACTGCCATGGTAATGAATTTCCCGTCTGTGGTGATTGTTTATGGGCAAAAGGAGTCATACAATGTCCCTAGATTATTTGATCTGTAGTTGAAATTAAAAACTGATAAAGAGGAAAAGGTTAATAATATCATTAA
>DATGCJ010000269.1:0-12415 GCA_035312025.1 Halanaerobiales bacterium
ACTTTCTCGCTCGACTTGCATGTGTTAAGCACGCCGCCAGCGTTCGTCCTGAGCCAGGATCAAACTCTCCATTTAATAAATGAAAAGCTCTTTCCATAGCTAAAAACTTTGCTCGCTATTGAAAGTTCTTACTTGAAACTTGTTAAGAACTGTCAGGGTCTGCTGTTCACTTTTCAAGGTTCTAAAAGTTTATTAAAATATAAAAAATCGCCTGTCAAAATCACGTTCTTTAACAGCGCGACCTTTAATATAGTAACATTGTGAGGGGTATTTGTCAAGAGCAAATCCAAAGAAAATCATAATAAATAATAAAAAAGGCTAAATATTGTATTATCAACTATAATAAGACATTTCCCGGGAAATATTTTACAGCAAAAATCCCCTCCGACTATAAAAATCAAAGGGGATTATTTTAAATTAAATTCTTATATTACTATATCTTATTTATTGATCTACCTTTTCTTCATTTTCCTCTTTATCTTCTTTCTCTACTTTTTTATTTTCTTCTTTTTCCTTTTCGACTTCTTCATCTGCTTCTTCTTCTAAGTCTTCTGGTTTAATTTTTCCAACAGAAACTACATAATCATCTTCTTCTACATCAATTACTTTAACACCCATTGTATTACGGCCTGTTTTTGAAATTTCTTCTACCCTGGTTCTAATGATTATACCTTCTGCCGTAATGATTATTATCTCATCTTCTTTATTTACTACCTTAGTAGAAGCAATGGGGCCATTTTTATCTGTGATATTTAAGGTTATGATACCTTTACCATATCTCTGTTGAATTCTATAATTTTCAACATCTGTTCTCTTACCATAGCCTTTTTCACTGATAACTAAGACATCAGAACCTTCTGAATCCATACCCATTCCTACTAAATAATCATCATCTGCTAGATCAATACCTTTAACTCCCTGGGCAGCTCTACCGACCGATCTGATATCCTTTTCGTTAAATCGGATGGCTTTCCCCTGGTGAGTAACTAAGATTACATTTTCGCCTTTATTGGTGTTTTTTACTTCCATTAATTCATCATTTTCCTGTAGTTTTATACCAATAATTCCGGTATAGTTACTGTCATACTCAACTAGAGGTGTCTTTTTAATCATGCCTTTTTTAGTGACCATTGTAAGATATTTACTTTCCTCAAAGTCACTTAGAGGTATTATTGAACTTACTTTTTCATCACCCTCCAGCTGGAGTAAGTTCACAATCGCAGTTCCCCGCGACTGACGACTGGCCTGCGGGATCTGATATCCTTTTAGTCTATATACCAGACCTTTATTGGTAAAGAACAGGAAGTAATTATGAGTAGAAGTAATAAATACATTTTCTACAAAATCTTCCTCTCTGGTAGTAGTACCAATCATACCTTTGCCGCCCCTACGCTGGCTTCTATAGGTATCAACAGGCATTCTTTTAATATAACCCTGATTGGTCATGGTCACAACTACCTGTTCTTCTTCAATTAAGTCTTCTAAATCTAAATCAGTGGTTTGGTTAAGGATCTTAGTTCTTCTCTCATCACCATATCTATCTCTAATTTCTCTGATCTCTTCTTTAATAATTTCTAGTTTTTTCTCTTCACTACCTAAAATTTCTTTATAATATTTTATATCTTCCTTGAGATCAGCATATTCAGCATCTATTTTATCTCTCTCTAAAGCAGTCAGCCTCTGTAATCTCATTCTTAAAATTGCATTGGCCTGATCTTCGGATAGTTCATATTTGTTAATCAACTGCTGACGGGCTGTATCAACATCATCCGCTTCTCTAATTAACTCAATCACATTATCAATATCATCCAAAGCAACCATATAGCCCTCTAAAATATGGGCCCTGCTTTCCGCTTTATCTAATTCATACTTAGTTCTTCTTGTGATAATTTCTTTCTGAAAATCCAGATAGTGGTCAATTATTTCTCTAAGATTAAGTACCTTTGGCTCACCCTCTACAATTGAGAGCATTATAATACTAAAGGTAACCTGCATCTGGGAATGTTTAAATAATTGATTTAGAACAATTTTAGGATTGGAGCCTCTTTTGATCTTAATAACAATCCTCATACCTCTTCTATCAGATTCATCTCTAATATCACTGATGCCATCTATCTTTTCATTTCTTACCATATCGGCAATCTTTTCAATTAAACGGGCTTTGTTAACTCGATAGGGCAGTTCATCAATAATAATCCGATCTGCCGATGTTTCATTTTCTTCAATTCTTGCTTTTGCCCTAACTGTTACCTTACCGCGCCCGGTTTTATAGGCCTTATAGATTGCCCCTTTACCCATTATAAGTCCACCGGTGGGAAAATCAGGGCCTTTAATAACTTCCATAAGTTCTGCTAAATCAATATCGGGATTATCTATTACCCTAACGATCCCATCAATAACTTCTCTTAAATTATGGGGTGGTATACTTGTTGACATCCCAACTGCAATACCCGAACTACCATTTACCAATAAATTAGGAAAACGGGACGGGATAACATCCGGTTCTTTTAAGGTATCATCAAAGTTTGGTATAAAATCAACAGTATCTTTATTTAAATCTCTAAGTAGTTCTGTAGTTATCTTGGCCATGCGGGCCTCAGTATAACGCATGGCTGCAGCTGAGTCCCCATCAACAGAACCAAAGTTACCGTGGCCATCAACTAAAGGATAACGATAAGAGAAATCCTGGGCCATTCTAACCATTGTATCATATACAGCCGTATCACCGTGGGGATGGTACTTACCTAAGACCTCTCCTACGATACGGGCCGATTTTTTATGAGATTTATTGGGGGTCATTCCTAAATCATGTAGAGCATAGAGAATACGCCTGTGGACAGGTTTAAGCCCATCTCTAACATCAGGCAGGGCCCTACTTACTATAACGCTCATTGCATAATCTAAAAAAGCATCCTTCATCTGGTCATCTATATCAACCTGTATAACGTTCTTTCCACCAAATTCATCAACCAATTTTTACACCTTCCTTTATCTAAATATCAAGATTTTTTACTTCCTGGGCATGTTCCTGAATAAACTCTCGGCGTGGTTTAACCTTATCTCCCATTAAGGTAGTAAAGGTTTCATCCGCCATAATGGCATCTTCAATCTGGACCTGCATGATAATTCGATTATCAGGATCCATTGTTGTATCCCAGAGTTGGTCAGGATTCATTTCTCCAAGGCCCTTATACCTCTGAATAGAGAAGTTCTGATTTTTATTTTCTTCTGCATATTTTTGGAGAGCTCTTTCGTTGTATAAGTACTCTTCCGATCTACCTCTTTTTACTTTGTATAAGGGTGGTCTTGCTATATATATCATACCCTGTTCTAATAAAGGACTCATATACCTGTAAAAGAAGGTTAAAAGTAAGGTCCTAATATGGGCACCATCGACATCAGCATCGGTCATTATTATTATTTTTCCATATCTACTGTTTTCGATATCGAAACTTTCTCCCACTCCGGTCCCAATCGCTGTAATTAAAGTCCTGATTTCATTATTATTTAATATTTTATTTAATCTTGCCTTTTCAACGTTGAGTATTTTTCCTCTTAAAGGTAAAATTGCCTGGAAGTTACGATCTCTACCCTGTTTGGCAGAGCCTCCCGCTGAATCACCCTCAACTATATATAGTTCGGTGTTTTCAGTATCACGGGAAGAACAGTCGGCTAACTTACCGGGTAAAGAAGTTGAAATCAAGGCATTTTTTCTTCTCGTTAAATCTCTCGCTTTTTTAGCTGCCTTCCTGGCCTTAGCAGCTTTAATACCCTTTTCTACGATCGTCTTAGCTACAGAAGGGTTTTCTTCCATAAAGGCTTTTAGATGTTTAGAAAGGGCAGAATCAACAAAACCCCGCACTTCACTATTGCCAAGTTTGGTTTTGGTCTGTCCCTCAAACTGAGGTTCTTCAATCTTTATATTAATAACTGCAGTAAGGCCTTCTCTTACATCTTCACCGGTTAAATTATCATCTTTTTCTTTTAGTAATCCCTTACTACGGGCATATCCATTCACCGTTCTGGTTAAAGCGCTTTTAAAGCCGCTAAGGTGGGTACCACCTTCTCTGGTATTTATATTGTTGGCAAATGTGAATATTCTTTCTTTAAAACCACTATGGTATTGAAAAGATATTTCTAGATCCTTATTTTCTTCACTTTCTTCTAAATAGACCGGATCTGGAAAAAGTGGTTTCTTATTTTTATTCAAATATTTAACAAACTGAACAATTCCGCCTTCATAATGGAATTCTTCTTCTTTTACTTCTTCTTCATCTCTTTCATCTATTACTTTAATATGGATACCTTTATTTAAAAAGGCCATCTCTTTAAATCTTTGTAATAATTTATCATACCTAAAGTTAATTTCTTCAAAAATTTCTGGATCTGGTTTAAAAGTTATCTTCGTACCGGTTTCTCTCTCAACTTCACAGGTTCCAATTTGTTTAAGATCATAAACAGGAACCCCTCTTCTATATTTCTGTCTATATATATTACCATCTTTCCATTTTACTTCAACTGTCATCCATTCTGAAAGAGCATTAACTACTGAAACACCGACTCCATGTAAACCACCCGATACTTTATATCCTTCACCATCAAATTTACCACCGGCATGTAGGGTTGTCATTACTACTTCAACCGCCGGTTTGTTAACTTTAGGATGGGTTTCGATCGGAATACCTCTCCCATTATCGACAACAGTTACAATATTTCCCTTTTTTAGATTAACTTCGATCCTATCACAGTAACCGGCCATCGCTTCATCAATACTATTATCTACTACCTCATATACTAAATGAAGCAGGCCATCTATACTGGTAGAACCAATATACATGCCGGGTCTTTTTCTAACTGCTTCCAGACCTTCTAACACTTGTATGTTTTCAGCTTCATATCGCCCTTTTTTAAGTTCTGCCATCATCATCCCCCAATTCTTCTACTAAATGATCTCTTCCATTCTACTTCTTAGAGTATTTGAAGAAATTATTGATAAGTATATTTTTTCGCCTGTTAGAATAAATGATCTCGGTTCATCATCAAAATTATTTATAATAAAGCCTTCTTCTCTTATTATATCAAAAAACTCTTCCGTAATCTTGGAATCTTTAGTTGATTCAATATCTCCAATAAAAACTACATCTTCTTTTTTTATCATATTTCCTTTCCCAATATGTAAAAACAAAACACTCACCTACCTTTTTTGGATAACCCCATCTTTTACAGCAAAGATATTACCTTTTTTATTTTCAATTAAAGTTTCAATATCTTCTGAATCAGTTGTTGTAATCAGAGTCTGTATCTTATCATTGATAATCGATAGTAAGGTGTTGCGGCGGTTTTTATCCAATTCAGAAAAGACATCATCTAAAAGTAAGACCGGGTATTCTCCACTCTCAGACTTCATAAACTCCAATTCAGCTAACTTCAAAGCTAAAGCTACGGTCCTTTGTTGTCCCTGAGAACCATACTTTCTAACGTTCATCTTATTTATTTTGAGAATCAGATCATCTCTATGAGGACCGGAAAGTGTATATCCCCTCTCAAATTCATCTTCCCTATCTCTTTTTAATTTATTTAAAAATATTTTATTAATTTCATTTTTATCATTATTTTTATCTATATTTAAGGTGCAGTCATACTTAATATTTAAATTTTCCTGGCCTGAAGTCAACTTTCGTTGAGACAATCTGGCCAAAATCTTTAATTTATTTAATACCTTTAATCTTTTATCTATAATTTTTGCCCCATTTTCCGCTAACTTATCATCCCATACTTCTAAAAGATCGATATCCCGTTTACTTTTATTATACATTTTTTTTAATAAATTATTTCTCTGTCTTAAAATATGATCATACTCTTTTAAGAGGTGGTAATAATAGGGATTTACCTGGGAAATTTCTAGGTCTAAAAATTTTCTCCTATTACTGGGACTACCTTTAACAATCTTTAAATCCTCTGGAGAAAACAGGATAACATTAAGATTACCTACCAAATCAGATATTTTCTCCAGAGGATTCTTATTAATTTTTATCTGCTTATTTCTTCCTTCAATTTTGTATGAAATTGTTAGATTATAATCACTTTTAATTAATTTTAGCTGAACTAACGCACTTTCTTTATCCCACTGGATAAGTTCATTATCTCTATTTGTTCTATGTGATTCAGTTGTGGCCATCAGATAGACCGCTTCTAAAAGGTTGGTCTTCCCCTGACCATTATTTCCGATAAATATATTTAAATTAGGATCTAAGTTAAGGTAAGTATCATCTATATTCCTGTAATTTTTTAAAAGTAACTTTTCTATATACATTTATTATCCGCTCACTTTTAAAGTTTCATCCAACCCTTCTACATTGACCAAATCTCCGTCTTTTAATTTCAGGCCCCTTCTTTTTTCAATTTTATTATTTACGCGCACGCCCCCGGACTGAATCAAGGCTTTTGCCTCACCGCCCGTTGAAACGATATTGGCCCATTTTAAGAATTGGTCTAACTTAATGGTCTCAGTTTTGATTTTAATTTCTTCCATTTATTTAAATTACTCCCCTTCTTCTTCATTACCGGGTCTAATCGGCATAATTAAGTAAATATAATCATCACTTGCTTCTTTTTTAATAACAAGTGGATTTAAAGAACCGATCAAATCTAAGTTTACCTTTTCAACTTCAACTACTTTTAGAACATCTAATAAATATGAAGCGTCAATACTTATTTTATGGTTTTCTCCTTCTAATTGAATCGGAACTTCTTCATGAGCACTACCAGAATCAGAATCTTCCGATTCTATTACCAATCTATTATCTTCACTTTTTAGACTTACAATATTTGAATCCAGTCTTGCAATTAAAGAAGCCCTCTTAACTGCTGACTGTAAATACTCTTTATTAACAGTAATTGTAGTATTTTTTTCATCGGGAATAACCTGTTGGAAGTTAGGAAACTTTCCTTCTATTAATCTTGATACTACAATGATATCATTAAAGTCAAAACTTGCATAGTTTTCATTAACCTTCATCTCAACTGTTCCTTCTTCTTCTAAAAGGTTACTGATCTCTTTTATAGTGGATCCGGGTATAATTATTTCTAACTTTTCTTCAATATTATTTTTATTTTCCAATTTACTATAAGCTAAACGGTATTTGTTAGTAGAAACCATTTCTATTTCTTCATCTTTAAGGACCATTAAAGCCCCTGTTAAAACTGGTTGGCTTTGATCAGTAGAAGTAGAAAACTCTACTTCATCGATTATTTTTTTCAGTTTACCGGCCGGGATTTCCAGTTCAGTTGGAATACTAACATCCGGTAGCTGTGGATACTCTTCCGGATTATAGCCGTTAATCGTAAATTGAGAGTTTAAACAGTTAATATCTGCCCTGAACTTTTCTAGATCAGCTTTAAATTTAATCTCTTCATTGGGTAGTTCTCTTATAATATTCCTTAACTGGTTGGCTGGTAATACGATTTTTCCTTCTTCTTCTACTTCGGCTGGTACCCAGTTTTCAATACCAATTTCTAAATCAGTTCCCATCAAGTGCAGGCCTTTATCTTTGTTTGCTTCAATTAGTATACCTTTTAAGATAGGCATTGTATTGCTTGAGGAACAAGCACGATGTGTAATATTCAGACCCTGATAAAAATCCTTCTTTTCAATCTTAAAATTCATCTTCTAACCTCCTATGTAATAGATAGTTATTCACAAAAAAAATATAGTAATAATAATATATATTTTAATCTAAACCAGTAGTAGTAGTAGTAGGGACTGTGAATTTGTGTAAAAGGCGCTCTGTGGTTGAATATTTAGTAGTTTAGGGGTGTAGATAAGATGTATATAATAGTTGAGTGGTTATACACATACTAACATATTAAATCTATTAACAATCAATCCACAGGATATTAAGAAAATTATAAACAGGTACTATTAGGAATTTTTGATTCTAGATATTATTTTATTGACTACCTTTTCAAATTCACTGTCTTCCTCTATTTTTTCTTCTATTTTATTATAGGCATGGATAACAGTGGTATGATCTCTACCACCAAACTCTTCTCCAATATGAGGAAGTGATAAATCTGTTAGTTCTCTTGATAAGTACATTGCAATCTGTCTCGGAAAAGCAATTTTTTGGGTTCTTTTCTTGGAAGTCATATCCTCTTCTTTGAGATTATAGTAATCTACCACCACATCTTTAATTAGATCAATATTAACTTCACGTGGTTCATCGTTTTCTACAATTAAATCTTTAAGGGCATTTTCAGCTAAATCTATATCTATTTCCTTATCTACTAAAGAAGAATAGGCAATAACCTTAATTAAGGCACCTTCTAATTCTCTGATATTAGATTGAATATTATTTGCTATATAGATGATTACTTCATTGGGAACTTTCAAGTTTTCCATATCGGCCTTTTTCCTTAAAATAGCAATCCTGGTCTCTAAGTCCGGTTTTTGAATATCGGTGATAAGCCCCCATTCAAAGCGGGATCTTAATCTTTCCTCTAAAGTAGGTATTTCTTTGGGGGGACGGTCACTAGAAATTATTAACTGACGGTTTGCTTCATGTAAGGAATTAAAGGTATGGAAAAACTCTTCTTGAGTTCTTTCTTTATTTGCTAAAAATTGAATATCATCGACCAATAGGATATCTATATTTCTGTATTTATCTCGAAAGGAAGCTGTTTTATCATCTTTAATAGCATTTATAAGTTCATTTGTAAATGTTTCTGAGGAAACATATACAACCTTATTATCAGGATTATGTTTCAATATATAATGGGCGATAGCCTGCATTAAGTGGGTTTTACCTAATCCCACATCTCCGTATAAGAAAAGAGGATTATAGGCTTTAGCCGGTGCTTCAGCAACCGCTAGGGCAGCTGCATGGGCAAATCTATTACCATTACCTACTACAAAGGAGTCAAAAGAATACTTGGGATTAAGATTATTATTTATATTATATTCCCTTGTTTTCTTTTCAGGTTTTTCTTTTTGTTCTTCTTCTTTTGGACCTGGTTCTTCTTGGTTTTCCTCTTCAACCTCATTAATTTCTTGCAGCTCTTCTTCAGTATAAAAACGGCATTTTAGGTTAGTATCAGTTAAATCCTGTAAAATGTCACCAATAAGTTCATTATAACGGGTTTCGATCCAGTCTTTGATAAAATCATTGGGTACTTCCACCATTAATATATTGTCATCTTTTAAATCTACCGGTTCTGTATTAGAAAACCAGGTCTTAAAACTTGGGTTTGATAGTTTATCTTTTACTTCATTTAATGTTTGATTCCAGATATGTTCTAATTCTTCTTGGGAAAACGCCATTTAAATACCTCCTGAGCAAAATATGATTGATACAGCATAATTACGAAAGTTATCCCCAAAATATATTAAAATATGAGAGTTATTAACATATTTGTGGACAAAAGAGCGAGTTATCCACAATATCCAGTTGTTTATAATTACCTTAAACTAGGTAAAAATGGTAATTAGGACAAAAATCCCTGTTAAAAAATGAAATAAAATTTCCACATAACGTTAATAAGTTTGATTTTTATTAACAGATTGTGAATAACTGTGGATAAAAATGTGGATAAACAGGGGAATTGTGGATGGGACAGCACTTTTATGTGAATAAATTGATTAACAGGGTGTGAAAATCTTGTAAAAACCTCTAATTGAAGTTATAATAGTTATTAAAGAAAATTACTATATATTTAATTATCGTTAATCATTAATATTTTAACAGATTATCAACAATTATTCAACAAGAATTAATGGCTTTGAAGTTGTGGATAAAGATAAAAATTCTTGACTCTAGATAGCAAATAACATATAATTTAAACCGTATGAGAGTTGATATTATAATATTTTTTTATTAAACTAATTTGTAGGAGGAAATTATTTGGAAACCCTTAAGAAGAAAAAAGATTTTGACGAAGTTTTTAAAAACGGGAAATCGATTGCTTCTAAGTATCTTGTTTTCTACTGGAATCCAAATAATAAGGATAAAAATCGCTACGGCTTTTCTATTAGCAAAAGGATCGGGAAAGCTGTGGTTAGGAATAAATTAAAAAGGCGTTTAAAGGAGATTATTCGGAGAGATGTCGAGAGTATCTGTAACAGAGGTTATGATATTATTATTATAGCCCGTAATCCCGTTAATGATCTGGACTTTCACGGGATAAAAAAAGATCTATTAAGACTGTTTAAAAGGGCTGGTTTGACTTAAAAATTTAGGGAAGTGAATTAAATTGAAACAACTGGTATTATGGTTTATTAAAGTTTATCAGAAGGTTATTTCTCCCTGGACGCCAAAAACCTGCAGATTTTATCCTACTTGTTCTGAGTACTCTTATCAAGCAGTAAAAAAATACGGTGCACTTAAAGGTGGATATAAAAGCATTAAAAGGATTTCTAAATGTCATCCTTTTAATCCAGGAGGCTATGATCCACTCAAATAATTATTTAGGAGGAAGTAAATTATGTTTGGTTGGTTGATTAATGGAATAGTTGATATTTTAAAATTTTTAAATGGTTTTGTACATAATTATGGTGTGACTATTATTTTATTTACACTTATAATTAAATTGGTATTATACCCTTTAACTGCAAAGCAAACTAAGTCCATGAAAGCTATGCAGGACTTACAACCTGAAATGGACAAGATCAAAAAGAAACATGATGATAAGGAGAAACAGCAGCAGGCTATGATGGATTTGTATAAGGAACATAATGTAAATCCAGCCGCGGGTTGTCTCCCGATGATCCTACAGCTTGCTATTTTAATTCCGTTATATAGGGCAATTTTGAGTCTTAGCGAGGTTCTTAATGAGGAAGCCTTTTTATGGATTGGAACCCTAACAAGTGGTTCCTTAGCGGAACCGGATGTCGCAATTGTCATGGTTAACGCCCTGGCAATGATCGCCCAGACTTATGTTACTCAGAAAATGCAGTCTGGCGGTGGCGGAAAGAGTAATATGATAATGTGGATTATGCCCGCATTTATTATATTCATCGGATTTCAGTTACCTTCCGCAATCTTGCTTTACTGGTTTACCTCAACAGTATTTACTGCAGCACAACAATATATAATTTCCAATGAGACTGTTGAAGAGGAGGTTGCTGAACAGTAATGGAAAAAAAGAGATATAAAGCTGAATCAGTTAATGAAGCAATAAAAAAGGGACTTGATGATTTAGGTATTGACCGTTCACAAGCGGAAATAAATATTATCGAACAGGGTAACAAGGGTTTTTTAGGCCTGATCGGTAAAAAGCAGGCAGAAATCGAGATAATAATGGAAGATGATCCGATAAAAAAAGGTAAAAACTTCTTAGAAGAAGTATTTAGTAAAACAAATATCGATGTTGAGATCGATGTTGTACAGGAAGAAACCAATGAGGAACAGGTGGTGTATGATATCCATTCTCCTGATCTCGGGATTGTAATTGGCCGTAGGGGAGAAACCCTGGATGCCTTACAGTATCTGACTTCATTAGTTGTAAATAAAGATACCGAAGAGTACTACCGAATTATTCTTGATGCAGAAGGTTATAGGGATAGGCGTAAGAAAACATTAGAAAGATTGGCCCGCAAATTAGCTCAAAAGGCAGTTAATAAAGAAAGAAAAGTCGTGTTAGAGCCAATGCCGCCTCATGAAAGAAGAATCATCCATATAACCTTGAAAAAAGATTCTAGAGTAAGATCATACAGTGAAGGTGAGGAACCATTTAGAAAGGTTATGATCGAAACAGTAGATTAAGAATAATATATAAAAGTAATTAGACATTTAATGCCCAGTAGGTGGTCCTGCTGGGTTTAATATTTTTGAAGGGGGTTATTAAAATGTCTAACATGAAAGAAGATACAATTGCTGCAATAGCAACTCCCTACGGTACTTCCGGCACCGGTAAGGTTAGAGTTAGCGGTCCGGAGGCAATTGAAATTGGAGCTAAAATATTTAAAGCATCTTCGGGTATAGATTTGAACGAAGCCGATTCTCATACCGCCCACCATGGTTATGTAGTAGATCCAATCACTAAAGACACCATTGATGAAGTATTGGCCATAATAATGGTTCACCCCAAATCCTTTACCGGAGAAAATACGGTTGAATTTGACTGCCACGGCGGTATGGTTCCCTTAGAATCAGTCCTGGAATTGGTCTTAGATCAGGGAGCGAGAATGGCCGAACCGGGCGAATTTTCACGCCGGGCTTTTATGAATGGAAAACTTGACATGGCCCAGGCGGAAGCTATTATTGATGTAATAAATTCTAAAACAGAAAAAAGCCTTTCAATAGCGATGGAACAGTTAAAAGGCGGACTATCTGAAAAGGTTAATGATATTAAAGATGATGTCATAACATTATTAGCCCATCTGGAAGCTTCCATAGATTTTCCAGAAGATGAGATCGAG
>DATGCJ010000270.1:0-7556 GCA_035312025.1 Halanaerobiales bacterium
ATACATTTCAGCAAATTGAGTATTTTCTCTTATATATAAAGCATGTAGTTTAACATTGTCAACTTTTAAAGCAGAGAGCACTTTTGCGTTTTCAATAACATCATCCATATCATCACCAGGTAAGTTCAAAATCAAGTGGACTCCGACCTTAATTCCATATCTATGGGCAGTTAAAATAGCATCAATAAATTCCCCCAGGGTATGACGTCGATTTATATCTTTTAAGGTATGGTAGTTAACCGTCTGCAGGCCCAATTCAAGTGTAAAATTTATGTTTAGATCATTTTTTTCAATCATCTCGGTTATTTCTCTTAAATATCGAACACTTATACAGTCCGGCCTGGTTGAAAAACAGACCTCCACTACATCTTGTACAGACGACGCCTCTTTTATATGATGTTTTAATTCCTCTAAAGGTAAATAGGTATTACTAAAGTTTTGAAAGTAGGCAATGAACTTTTCAGCGTTATATTTTTCAGCAATATTTTCTTTGAGTGACTCAATCTGTTCCACAATACTTTTCTCATAATCCGTGTTTTGAAAAACTGCCCCGGTTTCACCACAGTAAAAACAGCCTTCCCGACCGAGGGTACCATCGCGGTTAGGACAGCTCACCTTTACATTAACCGGTATCTTATATGTTTTAACTCCATATCTTTTTTTTAAGTGTTTTGAATATTTATAATATCTCATAAAAATCACAACCCCTAAAATTCAGAAAAGACAGTTTTACCTGCCTTTTCAAAGAAATTAATTATCTTTTTCAACTTTTTTCTTAAATTCTTTCAATTCAGGAAACATATAGGCATAAAATTCATATAAATTATGTTCTTTATCTTCACTTTTTTCTTTAATCTCTTTTTGATTTTGTTTGATGAATTCAGTAATCATATTAGTTAATTCATTAGCCTCTTCAGCTGTCAAATATACTTTGTTACTAGATGCATAAAGATCATTAGTATAGTTTAATTCTTTTAATTTGGCTTCGGGGTCCTCAAATTCTGCTAGATAACTATACAAATCTACGATTCTATTTTCTAAATGATTGATATAACCGCGCAGCCAGTGTAAATCTTTTTTATCTAAGTGCTCAAATAAAGCACCTTTACCTTCGATTGACTTAGCTGTCACTCTTAATTTTTCTTTGTTTTTATCAACATTTTCTTCAATTACTGTTAAAAAATTATTTTCAATCATATTATCAAGATAATCATTAATCATATTTGGGTTTTCATTCATTGTTTTAATAATTTCTTCTCTCGTACATACCTCATAACCAAGGGCATCCAGTATATCCAGTACAAAAGGATCACCAATCAACTCAAGCTGCTCTTTACTCTCTAAATATAAAATGTCATCCATACTCTCAATACCTCCATTTAAATTAAATAATAAAATTAAGGCTCTAACTTATAATATTCTATAAAGAAAAAATTTTTCCTTTAAAAAAGGATGGGCTTTTTAAGCCCATCCTTCTCGGAGGTTAGTCAGTAATGTAATTGGACGTGACTCTAGCTCCGACTTTTATGGAGGAAAAAATTATTACAGCTGTAAAAGCATTAATTAAGCTGGCCGGAATAACTATTGTGTAAAACAGAACTGTAAATGGTCCAGGCAGTCCAAAAAGTAAGGCAGCAGTACCTAAAAATACTCCGCCGCTAATAAGAGTTCCTACTAAAGTAATTACACTTACACCAATTTTGTTATTAAATCTATTCAAAATGGGTCCCATCATAGCAAATACTATGAGAAAAGTTACCATCTTATCCACCATATTAGCTACCTGTCCACCGGGAAAACCGGTTGTTAAAGCAGTAAATATACCGGTTGCTAAAGCGACCAAGAAACCTAATTTAAAATCCCTTTTCATAATTAGGACTATGAACATCATCGCCAGAGAAAAGTCGGGTTTCATCCCTAACAGTAAGGGCGGAAAAACCGCGTGTAAAATAAAGCCGATCGCCACCAACAAAGAAGCCTGCACTAAATCTTTAGTATTCATTAAATTCATCTCCCTTTTAATTTTTTATTATTATTCATCTTCTACTCCAACTACTCCGCTTTAAAAAGAGAGATGTGCCACCAGGTATCCATATTGATATAATTTTTAAGTATAAATTTTAAAATAATCATAACAATCATCCTCACTACTTGCCTACTTTTTTATTATAAAATTAAAAAAGTCCTTCACCCCGAAAGGGACGAAAGACTTATATTCCGTGTTGCCACCCATGTTGACCAAATAAATTTGGCCCACTCATTAGGAAACCAAAAGTTGAGTTCCTTCTTTTTTAACGGTAAGAAACCGGCTTAGGAATACTCTTCTAAAAAAGAATTTCACCCTGCATCTCCCAGGTCCATTCACTACTGCTGTTGATATCGGATTCTCAGCCCTACCGACTCTCTGTAATCAAACAGTTAATAGCTACTCGCCCTGTTCATAGACTTTATGATTAATTATTCATTTATTTTATATAATACTAGCACAATAATTTTAAACTGTCAAGGATTTTTTGGGATTTAGTTAATCTGTTATTGTTAATTATTATCTCTGGTTTTAATTATCTCATACTTGCCTGTCTTTGGATTATTGGCAATATCATCCACAATAACTATCTCTAAATTAATATTTTCCATGTTTTTCTTTGTCAATATTTCATTTAGCTTTTTTAAAATATTCTCTCTTAGCTCATCTTGATTAATCTCCTCTTTTGGTACTGCTTTGAATATAATATTTAAATCATCACTTTTAATCACTTGAAACTTCTTTAAACCCTTGATATGTAGTTCAACAAATACGATAGGGTGGATAAAGTCTAAATTTTGATTTTCATTTTCCAGCCACAACAGATCTTCTGACCGGCCGGAAACATTTTTGATAAAAGTAAAGGGCCATCTTTTGCTCTCTATATTTCCTTCTAATATTAAATCATCCATTTCATATCTAATTAATGGTTCGGTATAATTATATAGGTTTGTTAAATAAGTTTTATTATCTTCAAACTCTAAAATTATCAGGTCATCAAAAATATATAGCCCCTCATTACCAAAGCCGACCCCCATCATTATTGATTCGGAAGTTCCGTAATAATTGACGGGTTCCTGCTGCCAGTATCTTTTTATTTTTTGATAAGCTTCTTCTGTTAAGGGTTCTCCCCCACAGATAATATTGTCGGGCTGTATATTAAGTTCGTTTTCTTTTTGATAATCTAATAACATCTTGATTGCAGAGGGATATCCACTTATTACATCAGGCTGTAATTCATTTAATTTATCAATATAGGTATGAAGGGGATAATTTATATCCATCACTAAAAAATCATTATAAAAGTATTGTTCGAATCTATTGACCGGGCTCAAAAAGAAACTAATCCCCGCATAGTGACCATCGGAAGCACCTATAAAAGCATAATTTTTCTTCTGTAACCCAAAGCTTTTAAATAAGCGAGAAGCACCAACTGCTTTAAGTAATTCCCAATTTTTATTATTATAGATATAATAACCGATTTCACCGGAAGTGCCTGAACTGTGAATAATATGATAATTATTATCCATTAAAGAAGTAGGCTTGGGATTCTTATCAACAAAGTTAATAATCTTCTTTTTACTGATATTTTTATCTGTTACTACCTCATCAAAATTATCCATAATATCCTTTTTATTTGTAATAGGAAGATCTTTTAGTTGAATCTGATCTAAATCTTCATATCTTATCTGGTTATTATTAAATAATTCTTTATAAAAAGCACTGTTCTGATAGGCATATTTAACAAGTTTTTTTAATTTTTCTTTTTGTAATTTTTTAATCTCTTCTTCTCTAAAATTTAAATGCCTATCGTATTTAAATTTTTGGTATAATAAATTTAAAAAACCCATTTTGCTCACCTCATTAACAAATATATAAAAATCTGATACAATAGAAGTGGTGATATATATGTTTTATTATAGATTTAAAAAAGATAAAGACAGAAATTGCGATATTTATCTGTTTACCAATAAAAAAATATATGAACAGATCGAAAACGATGCCTTAAAACAGCTCTTTGATGCCAGCAAATTACCCGGAGCAGTCAAGGTAGTCGGTATGCCGGACATTCATATTGGCTATGGCCTGCCGATCGGTGGTATCCTGGCAGTCGATGCTGACCAGGGTATAGTATCCCCGGGTGCAGTAGGTTTTGATATAAACTGTGGAGTAAGACTTTTAACAACTGAACTTAATAAAAAAGATATTAGAAATGATATTAAAAAAATTCTTAATTCCTTCAAAAGAAATATTCCGGCCGGGGTAGGTGTAGATTCAGATCTCAATTTTAGCCAAAAAGAATTTACCAATATTGTTGAAAATGGTGTGCCCTTTTTAATTAATGCCTTTAATGTCGGTGAACAAAAGGATTTAGAACATATAGAAGATAGGGGTGTTTTCCCTAACGCTAATATGAACAATGTATCTTCAAAGGCCTTAAAAAGAGGAATCACTCAACTGGGCAGCCTAGGTTCTGGAAATCACTTTGTTGAACTACAGTATATTGATAAAGTCTTTGCAGATGATACAGACCTAAAAGAAGGTCAAATTACAGTCATGATCCACACCGGTTCCCGGGGCTTTGGTCACCAAATCGCCAAGGATTATATCGATCAAGCTGTAAAAGTGAACCAAAAGTTCGACTTTACCTTTCCGGTCAAAAATCTAGCCTGCTTTCCCATAAAATCAAAAGAAGGCCACTCATACCTGTCCGCTATGGGTTGTGCAGCCAATTTTGCCTATGCCAACCGCCAGCTGTTAACTCATAAAATTAGAAATATTTTTGCCCACTTATATCCTGATTCTCCCTTAGAATTATTTTATGACTTAACTCATAATATAGCAAGATTTGAAAAACATAAAATAGATGATAAAAAAAGAAGTTATCTAATCCACCGGAAAGGGGCTACAAGATTAGATTTTAATTCATTCGCCTTACTGCCCGGCTCGATGGGGACCGGCAGTTATATCATCAAGTCCGCTAATTCAGATTCTACCAGTCAATCCTTAACTTCAATTGCCCACGGTTCCGGCCGAGTAATGGGCAGGAGAGAAGCAAAAAGAAGTATCAGTAACCAACAGCATCAAGATGCTATAAAAAATGTGGAGGTTACCTCTTCTTCCGGTGACAGTTTATTAGATGAATCTCCCCTGGTTTACAAAAATATCGAAGATGTAGTAGAATCAATGATTGAAACAAAACTGGCCTATCCTGTAGTCAGATTAAAACCATTGGCAGTCTTAAAAGGCTAAAGGAGTGATAGCATGAATGTAGGAGCATTTTTAGATATAGATGGTACTTTATACAGAGGTTCCCTTATGATTCAGCACTTTAAAAAATTGATCAAATATGAAGTTTTAGATCCAGTAGTCTGGCACAGCCAGGTCAAAAGTACTTATGATGAATGGAAAAGAAGACATGGCTATTATGAAGATTATTTAGAAGAACTAGCTGATATTTATATAAATGAATTAAAAGGGATGAAAATATCTGATTTAGATTTCGTAAATGATCAGGTGATTAGATTAAGCGGTGATATTGTCTATAGATATACCCGCTGTATAGTAAATTATCATTTACAAAACAACCACAAGGTATTTTTTATTTCCGGCAGCCCTGAATTTTTAGTAGAAAAGATGGCAGCTAAATATAATGTAACTGACTACCGGGGCAGTAAATATATAATGAACCAAGAAGGTCAGTTTACGGGTGAAGTAATTAAAATGTGGCAATCAAATAATAAAGAAAAAGTACTTAATGAATTTGTGGCTGATTACAATATAGATTTAGATAAAAGTTACTCCTATGGTGATACTCAGGGTGATTACAGTATGTTAAAAATGACGGGTAATCCAATTGCTTTTAATCCCAATTATGACCTAATAACCACTATAAAAAAGGACCCGGAACTAAAACAAAAAGCAGAAATTGTCATTGAAAGAAAAGATAATATCTATAAAACTGACCCGGATGTAGAAATATTAGATATTGAATAAAGGTTATAAAAAAATTAAAACCTCCTTTTAGGAGGTTTAATTTTTACTCTTCTTTATCTTTTTGATTAAGATATTTTACTTTTTCTCTGTAACTTTCCACTATCAACTTGGCAAGTTCGTTATCAAACTCTAACTCTTCCACATAGTACCACATATGATCTTCATTTCTTCCCTCTCTAGACTCACGGGCAAGATCCTGATCTTCTTCATCCTCTTCATAATAAAAGGAAAATTTCAATTTATTATTTGCTTGAAAAGCAACCGACATAAACATACCGTCCTGTTGCCTATCTTTTGATACGTAAAAACTCATGCCATTATGAATGACTTTCCAGGCTATATTCTCTTTGAAATCTGATAAAAAAGGAAATAACTTCTTTAAAAAATAGTCATAAAAATGTAGGTACCTAGGCATATGTTTTTGCAAAAATTCTTTCTCTCGTTTATGATTGATCTTGGGGAGCATCTTTGTTAACTTGTTTATTTTTATCTTTACGATCACATAATCGTATTCATTTGACATGATATCCCTCCATAATTAAAGATCAACGAATATTTCATCTTATTATAACATTATATAATAATACAGGTGAAAAGTAAACTTTCATACAAATGGAGCGGGTAACGGGACTTGAACCCGCAACTTCAACCTTGGGAAGGTTGCACTCTACCTTTGACTTATACCCGCTTATTATAATTATAACACTTCAATGATATTTATTAAACTTAACATAGGCTGCTTTTTTGTAATTAATTACAAAAAATCTAGATATCTTTGGTCAAATGTTATAGTTTTCTATTTTAAAGAAAAAACAGCAATAATTTTCTTTATATTGCGCTTTTCACATTTATTATTATCTGTGATGTTCTAATTCCATTTCATAATACTCTTCTGACTCAAACTCCCAGATTCGGATATTGCCAGAATCTAAAACTGCAATTCTTTTTTCCATATCATCAGCATAAACCTTAGTAACATATATACGACGTTCTTCTGCAATAAATTTATATCCAGCTAGTTCTAATTTTCTTTCGATTTCTTCATCTGAGGAGTAACTACCTTCATAAAGCTCATAGGTTTTACCTTCTTCAATTTGTTCTAAATTAAACTCTTCAACTATTGACATCCGAAAAACCCCCTTTTAGATATACAAACTATTATATACAATATATATTATATCATATTTTTAAAATTTATAAAAAGTCACTTTTAAATATTATTATTCATTAATCGCACGCTCCTGTACACTCTTAAATCCTTCACCTAATACTTCATGGGCTTCATTCATAATTACAAAGGCTTCTTCATCAATATCTCTTATTAAATTTTTTAATTTTGTAATTTCAGCTCTATTAATTGTAACTAAAAGAACATCTTTTTCTCTACCGCTATAACCGCCATATCCTCTTAAAGCTGTTACCCCTCGACGCATATTAGCTAAAATCTCATCCTTAATTTCTTGAGAATTATCAGATATTATAAAGACAGATTTAGAAATGTCAAATCCTTCTTGAATTATATCTATTATTTTAG
>DATGCJ010000271.1:0-4268 GCA_035312025.1 Halanaerobiales bacterium
CCCCACCACTAAAATGGCTGGTGGGATCAATAGCAATTATACCGATCTTTAAATCTTTTTCACGCCAGAGCTGAACAATCCGCTGAGTTAAAGTGCTTTTACCGGAACCAGGTGGACCAGAAATTCCCACCATGTATGCAGAATCAACATTATTATATACCTTCTTCATTAATTCTAATGCATTTTTTGTGCCATCTTCCACCATTGAGATGGCCCGCGCAATAGAATTTTCATTCCCTTTTTTAATCTCTGCATAAAGTCTATCAACACTTTTTGTCATCTGCTTTATACCTCATCTTCTATAAATTCAACAATCTTTGAGATAGGAGTACCTGGTTCAAATACAGCTTTTATACCAAGCTCCCTTAATTCTTGATGATCATCTTCTGGAATAATGCCGCCCGCAATTACCGGGATATCATCTCTGCCGGCCTCTTTTAATCTTTTCATAATTTCTGGGAATAGATGGGTATGAGCACCGGAGAGGATACTTAATCCTATTACATCAACATCTTCTTGAACAGCACTTCTCACAATCTGTTCAGGAGTCTGTCTTAAACCTGTATAAACAACTTCCATGCCTGCTTCCTTTAGGCCCCGGGCAATTACTTTAGCCCCTCTATCATGGCCGTCTAAGCCCGGCTTTGCTATTAATACTTTTATCTTTTTGTCCACGATTACAGGCCTCCCCTCTTATATATATTGTCCTTCATATTCGCCAAATTCTTCTCTCAGTACATCACTGATTTCACCGATTGTTGCATAGGCCTTAACCGCCTCTACAATAGGATACATCAGATTTTTATCAGATTGGGCAGCTTCACGAACTGCCTTTAAGGTCTGCTTGACTTGTTTGTCATTTCTTTTTTCCTTAACCTTGCTTAAACCTTCAATCTGTTGTTTTTCCACTTCGGGATCAACTTTAAGTAAGTTTTCTGCCTTTTTGCTTTCTTCTTCTGTAAATTCATTAACTCCTACTACGACTTTTTCTTTGTTTTCGATTTTCTTTTGGGTTTGGTAGGCGCTTTCCTGAATCTCTCTCTGGACATAGCCAGATTCTATCGCCTTGGCCATTCCACCCAAATCATCAATTTTTTCAATATATTCTCTGGCTTCTTCAACCAGTTCATCGGTCATCTTTTCCACATAATGGGAACCGGCCATCGGATCTATCGTATCAGCCGCCCCGGTTTCATGGGCTAAAATCTGCTGGGTCCTTAAAGCAATTTTAACAGAATCTTCAGTCGGCAGCCCCAATGCTTCATCATAAGAATTAGTGTGCAGCGACTGTGTTCCCCCAAGTACAGCTGAGAGGGCCTGTAAGGTTACCCGCATAATATTGTTCATCGGTTGTTGGGCTGTTAGGGCCGATCCGGCCGTTTGGGTATGGAACCTTAACATCTTTGATTTGTCCTTTTTAGCGTTAAATCTCTCTTCCATAATCTCAGCCCAGAGCCGTCTGGCTGCCCTAAATTTGGCTATCTCTTCAAATAGGTCCATCTGGGCATTGAAGAAAAAGGAAAGTCGGGGGGCAAAATCATCTACATCCATACCAATATCAACAGCAGCCTGGACATATTCAATGCCATCTGCTATCGTAAAGGCTAATTCCTGAACCGCATTTGAGCCAGCTTCCCTGATATGGTAACCGCTAATACTAATCGTATTCCAGCGCGGCATCTCTTTCGAACAGTAATCGAAAATATCTGTAATGATTCTAAGTGATGGTTCGGGTGGATAAATATATGTACCCCGCGCAATGTATTCTTTTAAGATATCATTCTGGATAGTACCTGCCAGTTTTTCTGAACTTACGCCCTGTTTCTCAGCTACAACCTTATACATGGCTAAAAGTATAGAGGCCGGTGAGTTGATTGTCATTGAAGTACTAACTTCATCTAAAGGAATCTGATCAAAGAGAACTTCCATGTCGGCTAAGGTGTCAATCGCAACCCCTACTTTACCAACTTCACCTCTAGCTAAGGGGTGATTGGAATCATAACCAATTTGTGTCGGTAGGTCAAAAGCAACACTCAATCCGGTCTGACCCTGTTCTAATAGGTATCTAAATCTTTCATTGGTTTCTTTAGCATTGCCAAAGCCCGCATACTGACGCATTGTCCATAGTTTACTGCGGTACATGGTCGGATAAACCCCTCTGGTAAAGGGGTACTGACCGGGATAATTTACTTTTTCTTCATAATCTATATCTTCGGTGTCTAATGGGGTATATAATGGTTTAATGGTCCTGCCAGAATCAGATTTAAACTCTTCTTTTCGCTGTCCAAACCTGTTGACAGTTTTATCAAACTTATTTTCTTTCCATTCTTGTTCTAATTTTTCAAGATCTTTATCACTCACCAATTTTCCCTCCTTTTGCAAGTTCTTGTCCAACTGCAAAAGCCTTCATATTAACTGCAATCGTATTTTCAGGCACTCTTTTCTTGATAGCCTTTTGTAAAGATGAGGTTCTAATCTGATCTAAAATTTTATCTATGATGCCTAATACTAAAATGTTAGCAGACAGTTTCATCTCTACTTCTTTGATCGCCTTCTCAAATATGGGCATCTTATATGTCTTTATCTTATCTTCATCGGTCTCAATACTGTCATCAACTATTATGATACCGCTTTCTTTCACATCGTGGTTATATTTATCATAAGCCTCCTGGGTTAAGGCAACTAAAATATCGGGCTTAATTACCTTGGGAAAGTCAATAACTTCCTTGCTTAAAACAACTTCGGCTCGGCTGGCGCCTCCCCGTGATTCAGGTCCATAGGACTGGGTCTGGGTCACATTTAAGCCTTCTTCATGGAGAGCGGCTTCTGCAATTATGATACCAGCCAGTATCATACCCTGGCCACCGGCCCCACTCAGCCTTACTTCAAATCTATCCATAATTAGTCCTCCTCCTGAACAGAATCTATTATTTCCTGATACATTTCAGTATATTCTCTTTTCTCTTCCTGATATATTACACCGGTTGGGAACTTCCCTTTCTTCTCTTCTTCAGAAAGTTGGTCCCACTTCTTGATATTCACAGAGGATTCCTTCTGCCATTCTAGCATTTCAAGTGCCCCATCCATATCATTACGGCGTCCGTAATTAACAGGACATTGACTGATTGCTTCTATAAAGGAAAATCCCTTGTGTAAAAGTCCGTCCTTAAAGATCTCAATAAGCTGTCTGGTGTTATAGGCGGTTCCGCGTGCGATATAAGAAGCACCGGAAGCCTTGGTTAAATCGGCTAAATCGAAGTTTTGATCTATATTACCATAGGGAGTTGTAGTGGCATCGGCTCCCGTAGGAGTCATCGGTGAAAACTGACCACTTGTCATCCCGTAAATCTGGTTATTCATAAGGACTACAGTTAAATCAATATTCCTTCTGCCGCCGTGAATTAAATGGTTGCCGCCAATCGCGGCCCCGTCTCCATCACCGGTAATTACAATTACATTAAGTTCAGGGTTGGCCAACTTGATACCGGTTGCAAAGGCAATCGCCCGACCGTGGGTAGTGTGTAAAGTATCAAAGTTCATGTAGCCCGAAGCACGACCTGAACAGCCGATTCCGGATACTACCACAACTTTATTAGGGTCAAGTTCGGCCTTATCAATAGCCCGCGCTAAATTAGCCATAATCGTTCCGTGACCACAGCCCGGACACCAGATATGAGGCAGTTTATCCTGTCTAAAATACTCTTCAATATCATACTTGCTCATCTATTTTACCTCCTTAATCATATTAAGGATCTCATCGGGTTTAATTAAAGTCCCGTCGTATTTATTTATTCCTTCTACCCTGGCATTTCCAAAGACATGTTCTTTAACTTCTTTAATAATCTGACCTCTATTTAATTCCGGTACAATTATCGTATCGACATCTTCGCTTAAATCTTTAATATATTCAGCCGGAAATGGCCATAAAGTTTTCAATTTAATCCAGCCCGCCTTGATACCTGCCTGACGTGCACGGGTCACAGCATTAATGGCAGAACGCATGGTAGAACCATAGGCTAAGACAACTATTTCATCGTCATCTCTAATATCCTGATCATAAAGACTGATAATATCCATATTGTTATCTATTTTAGCCATCAATCTGTCCATTAATTTTTTAGCATCCTCATTTGTACCGCGGGGAAAACCGGTCTTATCATGAAATAATCCGGTGGTATGGTATCTATACCCTTCTCCATAGGCGGGCATCGGAGGTATTAAATCTTCAGTTTCTTCATAGGGATTGAAATCTTCAGGACCTACTTCCG